>NZ_JBHJUW010000029.1:0-80255 GCF_042268205.1 Streptomyces sp. NPDC056160 | reverse complement strand
CCTGACCACGCCTCCACGCCCCCCCCCGGCCCGGCCGCCGGCGTCCGCGTCGGACGGTCCACCGTCAGCGGACCCGGCGGCGGCCTCGGCCTCGTGCAGTGCGAGCGCCTCCTGACCGACCACGTCGGCCAGGTCCTCGTTCTGGACGGCCTCCAGGGCGGCGGGCGGCGCCCCCTTCTGCGTACCGAAGAAGTCGAACCCGCCCCCGGTCACCGGACGCCGCGCGGGCGCGGGCGGCACGACGGCCACCGCGGTCGGCACGGCGTAGTGCCCGGTGGGCTGCCGGACCGGTCCGCCCGGCACGACCACCGCGACCTCGGCCGACTCCGCAACCTCGGCCATCGCCGGCTCGGCCATCGCCGGCCCGGCCGACTCCGGCTCGGCCGACTCCGGCTCGGCCGACCGGTCCGGGCCGTCCGTCGGGTGGGCGGCGGCCGGGTGCTCGTGCGCATCGGCCGCCTCGGGCTTCCCCTCCGGATCGTCCTCCCGCGCGGGGGCCGGTTCGGCCGGGCCGGCAGCGCCGCCGGACGATCCCGCCTCAGGGGCCTCCTCGACCGCCGGCTCCTTCGCCACCGCGTCCACCGCGTCCCCGGGCCGGTCGCCGCCCGCGCCGAACCGCGCCAGCGCGGCCATCGCCCGCCCGAACAGTTCGGAGCCCGCCGGGGAGAACACAGCGGGCGCCACGACCGCCGGCTCCTCGTCCGCGGACCCGGCCCCGACCGAACCGGCCTCCACCGATCCCGTCCGCGTGGAACCGGTCTCCGTGGCACCCGCCTTCACGGGCGCGCCGTCCACTGATCCGGCTGCCGCCGCGCCGGCCGCCACCGACCCCGTCGCCACGGTCCCGCGGCCCGCCGGCTCCGTGCGGGCCGGCGTGAGGGCCCCGCCCGGGGCCGCGGGCAGCGCGGGCAGCTCGGCCACCGCCTCCAGTTCCAGCAGGCGGCGACCCTCCAGCGCGCTCGCGCGCTCGGTCTCGGCCGTGGCGTACCGCCGCAGCAGCGAGGCGTGCTCGTTGCGCAGCCGTGCCAGTTCCGACCGCTTGGCCCGCAGCTTCTGATCGAGGCGGACGCGCAGTTCGCGCGACTCCTCCAGGTCCGATTCGAGTTCGGCGACGCGTTCCTCGAAGCGCCACTCGTCGCTCGCCCGCGCGCGCGTGAGGTCGGCCACCTTGCGGCCCGCCTGGGTGTCCCAGCGGCGCAGGACGACGGCACCGGCGACCGCCGTCACCGCGGCGGCCGCCGCGAGGGACCGCAGGACCACCGGTGCCGTGGAGACCCAGGGACCCAGGGCGCAGACGAGGGAGACGCCGGCGATCGCCGAGGGCGGCAACAGCCTGTGCAAAGGAGGGGAATGGCGGTGACGTCCACGTGGCATGGCCAGAAACTTACCGCGCGTAGGCGAATCGTGGTGGGCCGCCCCGCAAAAAGGCGGCCATACCGAAACCTTCACAGGGCATCAGGAGTTCCGTTCCGCTACCCGCGCGCGTACACGGCCGAGTTCCACCCGAGTACTGCGCCGGTTCGATCGAACTCCCGGCCCTTTTCAAGATCATTCCTGATGCCCCCGTCCCGTGCGCCGAGACCGGTCCCGCCCGTTCTCAGCGCTCGGCCAGTCGCGCGCTGATCCACTGCAGCGTCGCCGGGATCTCGCGCTTCCACGTGTTGAAGTTGTGGCCGCCGCTGCCCAGGATGATCGACGAGACGCGGGTCTTGTTCGTCGCCTTGGCCGCGTCTATGAACTTCAGCGTGGACTTGTAGTTGCTCTCTCCCTGCCTGCTGCTGGTGACGAGCAGGGAAGTGTCAGGAGCCGGCAGGTGCTTGATGCTCCAGCCCAGGTCGGCACGATTCTTCAGATTCTTGTCACCGTGGAAGAGATCACCCGTGGTGGGGTCGATCGGCGCCTTGTAGTAAGGCGACAGACCCGCACCCGCGCCGTACACCGCGGGATAGTGCATGGCGATTTTCAGAGCGCAGTATCCACCCGTGGAATCACCCACGACGCCCCAGCCGCCCGGCTTCTTGTCGACCCGGTAGTGGGCGGCCACGGCGTCCGGCAGGTCCCGGCCGAAGAACTTCTCGGTCTGCGGGCCCTGGGGGATGTCCACGCACTCGGTGTCGCGCGGCGGCGCCACCGTCGGCCGCAGCATCACCAGGATCATCGGCTGCATCTTGCCCGTCTTGGCCAACTGCTGGGCCGTGCGAGGGTAGTTCAGCTTGCTGATGAGCGCCTGGGCGGTGCCCGGGTAACCGGTGAGGACGACGGACGCGGGGAACGTACGCGTGCGGTACTGCGGCTGGAAGTACTCCGGCGGCAGGTATATGAAGGCGGGCGAGGCGATGTGGGACCTGCGGCCCACGATGTCGACCTTCTGTATCTGCCCGGTCAGCTGCGGCCGGGATCCGCCGGCCAGCTGCACCTGCTGGGTGCCGACCACCCGCAGCGGCCCCGTCGAACCGCCCGCGGCGTGATCGACGACGACGCCCTGGTCGGTCTCCTGGCCGAACAGGTCGGCCCAGCTGGCGTAGAAGCCGAAGGCCTGGTTGGCGGCGAGACCGACGCACGCGAAGATCGCCGCCTGCGTGACCAGCAGGATGCCGACCCGGCCGCCGACCGACGGCCAGCTGCGCCGCGCCAGACGCGGCCAGAGCCACACCGTGGCGACGAACAGCAGTACGGCGAACAGCACCGCCAGTACCAGCACCTTCTTGCTCGTGAGACCCATGAGCCTTTCCTGACTGCACTCGATGCCCGGCCCGCCGGCACCTCCTTGGCGCGAGCTTGCCCCGGGCTTTCCCTGGCCTTTGACCCGGATTCCGGGTGGGGAGTGAACCTTCCTCCCCCAGACACCGTCCTAGAGGGCGCAATGTCGCCGGATGCCCGGATCGGCACCGGATTCAAGGTCTCTCGCAGAACTATGGGATGCGATGTCTGTCAGGATAGATGGGGAAAAGCCGGGCGGGGTTCCGAGCCGATCGGGTCGGGTACGGCGCATACTGCGCGGTCCGCGCCCCGAGGCCGTCCCCACGCTGATCGGCAGGGCCTGCGCGGTCGTGGGCCTCCTGGACATCGCGGCGGGCGTCTTCCCGCGCTTCCGGCACAGCCGGATGCACGCCTGGGCCGAGGTGCTGCCTGGCTCGTTCGGCCCGTTCGCCGCCGCCCTCTCGCTCAGCGCGGGCGTACTCCTGCTGCTCCTCGCGCACGGCCTGCGCCGGCGCAAGCGCCGTGCCTGGCGCGCCGCCGTGGTGCTCCTGCCGGCCGGCGCGGCGGCCGAGTTCGCCTACCGGCACTCCCTGGTCGGTGTGCTCATCGCCCTGGCGCTGCTCACTCCGCTGCTCCTGCACCGCAAGGAGTTCTCGGCGCTGCCGGACCCGCGCAGCAGGTGGCGGGCGCTGACCAACTTCGTGCTGATGAGCGCGGGTTCGCTGGCCCTGGGCATGCTCATCGTCAGCGTCCACGCGCACCGCATGGTCGGCGACCCGAGCGTCGCGGACCGCCTCACCCACGTCGTGTACGGCCTCATCGGCTTCGAAGGCCCGATCGACTACCAGGGCAACACCTCCTGGACCGTCGCCTTCTCCCTCGGCGCCCTCGGCTGGATCACCGCGGTCACCACGATCTACCTGGCCTTCCGCCCCGAGCACCCGGCCGCCCGGCTGACCGAGGAGGACGAGGTCCAACTGCGCGCCCTGCTGACCAAGCACGGACGCCGCGACTCCCTCGGCCACTTCGCGCTCCGCCGCGACAAGGCGGTCGTGTTCTCCCCGAGCGGCAAGGCCGCGGTGACCTACCGCGTCGTCTCCGGCGTGATGCTCGCCAGCGGCGACCCGATCGGCGACGTCGAGGCCTGGCCGGGCGCCATCGAACGCTTCATGGACGAGGCCAAGGCCCACTCCTGGACGCCCGCCGTCATGGGCTGCTCCGAGACCGGCGGCGAGGTGTGGACCCGCGAGACCGGCCTGGACGCCCTGGAACTGGGCGACGAGGCGGTGGTCGACGTAGCGGATTTCTCCCTCGCCGGACGCGCGATGCGAAACGTCCGCCAAATGGTCAAGCGCATCGAACGGGCCGGCTACGAAACCCGGGTACGGCGCATCCGTGACCTCGGCGACGCCGAACTGGAGCGCATCCGCAACGCCGCCGAGGACTGGCGCGGCACCGACACCGAACGCGGCTTCTCCATGGCGCTCGGCCGCATCGGCGACCCGGCCGACGGCGACTGCCTGATAGCCACGGCCCACAAACAGGACGACGAGCCCGGCGAGTACGGCGACCTGAAGGCGATCCTGCACTTCGTGCCGTGGGGCGAGGACGGCGTCTCCCTGGACCTCATGCGGCGCGACCGCTCCGCCGACCCCGGCATGAACGAACTGCTGATCGTGGCGGCGCTCCAGGCCGCCCCGAAGCTCGCCATCAGCCGCGTCTCGCTCAACTTCGCGATGTTCCGCTCGGCGCTGGCACGCGGCGAGAAGATCGGCGCGGGCCCGGTGCTGCGCGCCTGGCGCGGACTGCTGGTGTTCCTGTCCCGGTGGTTCCAGATCGAGTCGCTGTACAAGTTCAACGCCAAGTTCCAGCCCCGCTGGGAACCGCGGTTCGTCGTCTACCGCGCCTCCTCCGACCTCGCCCGCATCGGCTTCGCCGCCATGCAGGCGGAGGGATTCGTCAACCTGGCGGTGCCCATGCCGCGCTTCCTGCGCCGCCGCCGCGCCGCCTCCCAGCGCCCGTGCGCGCACGCGGTGGCGGAACGGGACGTCCGCGCGGCTTGACACCGACGCGACCCGACGCGACCCGCTGTGACCCGCGGTGACCGGCCGCCTCGGTCGGTCACCGCCCGAGGCGGCCCACCATCCCCGACACGGCCCGAGCGGCCACCCGCCTCCCCACCCGGAGGCGGCGGCCGCTCGGGCCGCGTCCGTACCCGCCGCACGCCCCCGGGTCAGGGCGGTCGCCGCCGGGCGCGGGGCCTACGCTGAACGTATGAGCAACCAGAGCGGGCGCGGCCGAGTGACGGGCCTACCGGCATGGGACCGCTGCGCGGTCATGGGGGTCGTGAACGTGACCCCCGACTCCTTCTCCGACGGCGGCCGCTGGTTCGACACGACGACCGCCGTCAAGCACGGCCTCGACCTGGTGGCCCAGGGCGCCGACCTGGTCGACGTCGGCGGCGAGTCCACCCGCCCCGGTGCCACCCGCGTCGACGAGTCCGAGGAGCTGCGGCGCGTCATACCCGTCGTCCGCGGTCTCGCCGCCGAGGGCGTCACCATCTCCGTCGACACCATGCGCGCCCGGGTCGCCGAGCAGGCGCTCGCGGCGGGCGCGGCACTTGTCAACGACGTCAGCGGCGGCCTCGCCGACCCCGCCATGGTCCCCGTGGTCGCCGACGCCGGCGCCCCCTTCGTCGTCATGCACTGGCGCGGCTTCCTCCAGGGCAGCACCGTCCAGGGCTCCTACGCCGACGTGGTCACCGAGGTCGCCGACGAACTGCACGCGCGCGTGGAGGCCGTTCTGGAGGGCGGGATCGCCCCCGGCCGCGTCGTCGTGGACCCCGGCCTCGGCTTCTCCAAGGACGCCGGGCACGACCTGACACTGCTGGCGCACCTCGACCGCCTGCGCGGCCTCGGCCACCCCGTGCTGGTCGCCGCCTCCCGCAAGCGGTTCCTCGGCCGGGTGCTGGCCGGCCCGCAGGGCGCGCCGCCGCCCGCCCGGGAGCGCGACGCCGCCACGGCCGCCGTCTCCGCGCTCGCGGCGCACGCGGGCGCGTGGGCGGTCCGCGTGCACGAGGTACGCGCCACGGCCGACGCGGTACGGGTCGCCCGTGCCGTGGAAGAGGCACGCGCCGCCGGAGGCCGCACCCCCGAGGACCCGGCCCGCTCCCCAGAAGGAGCCCGGTGAGCGCCCCCCACACCGATGTCGAGCAGGTCGAGGCGGCCAACACCGCCTTCTACGAGGCGCTGGAGCAGGGTGACTTCGAGGAGCTGACCTCCCTCTGGCTCACCCCGTCCGACCTGGGCGTCGACGAGGAGTACCACGATCCGGCCGACACCGGCGTGATCTCCTGCGTGCACCCGGGCTGGCCGGTCCTCACCGGCCGCGGCGAGGTGCTCCGCAGCTACGCGCTGATCATGGCGAACACGGACTACATCCAGTTCATCCTGACCGACGTGCACGTCTCGGTCACCGGCGACACCGCCCTGGTGACCTGCACCGAGAACATCCTCAGCGGCGGCCCCGCCCCCGGCGCCGGCGACGAGCTGGGCCCGCTGGTCGGACAGCTGGTCGTCGCCACCAACGTGTTCCGGCGCACCCCGCTCGGCTGGAAGCTCTGGTCCCACCACGCCTCCCCCGTTCTGGCCGAAAACGACGCCGGGGACGAGGACGACTCACCGGCGTGAGTGGGTAGGCGACGGGCACGGACGCGGAAGTGGCCGGAATCACGGGCCCGGCGCCGCGGGCGGCCCGCAGGCCGTGAGCGGCCCGGTTCTCCAGGGAAAACACCGGGTGGGGCCAGCCCGGCCCGGCTCGCCCCGGTGCCCCCGTGTCCCGGCGATGTCGGTGCCCGCAGGTAGATTCGTCCGAGGCCGGTGTGCCGCCCGCACGCGGTACGAACCGACCGCCACCGACGATTGCAGGAGTGATTCGCGTGGATCGTGTCGCGCTGCGCGGCCTGAAGGCCCGCGGGAACCACGGTGTGTTCCCCAAGGAGCGCGAGGAGGGCCAGACCTTCCTCGTCGACCTCGTCCTGGGCGTGGACACCCGGCAGGCCGCGGCCGACGACGACCTGGCGAAGACGGTGCACTACGGCATCGTGGCCGAGGAGGTCGTGGCCGTGGTGGAGGGCGAGCCGGTGAACCTCATCGAGACGCTCGCCGAGCGGATCGCCCAGACCTGCCTGAAGCACGAAGGGGTCCAGGAGGTCGAGGTGTGCGTGCACAAGCCGGACGCCCCGATCACGGTCCCCTTCGACGACGTGACCGTCACCATCACCCGGAGCCGAGTATGACCCGACCTTTCCTCCAGGGTCAGAGCGACCCGACCGTCCAGCCGGTGCCGGCCGCCGTCGTCGAACAGGTCGACGCAGCCGACACCACGCTCAGCAACCCGAAACGGGCCGTGCTCTCGCTCGGCTCCAACCTCGGCAACCGCCTGGAGACCCTCCAGGGCGCCGTCGACGCGCTGGAGGACACCCCGGGCGTCCGCATCAAGGCGGTCTCCCCGGTCTACGAGACGGAGCCGTGGGGCGTCGAGCCCGGCACCCAGCCGTCGTACTTCAACGCGGTCGTGGTCCTGAAGACGACCCTGCCGCCGTCCTCCCTGCTGGAGCGCGCGCACGCCATCGAGGAGGCCTTCCACCGGGTCCGCGACGAACGCTGGGGCCCGCGCACCATCGACGTCGACATCGTCGCCTACGCGGACGTCGTCTCCGACGACCCGCTCCTCACCCTTCCCCACCCGCGCGCCCACGAACGCGCCTTCGTCCTCGCGCCGTGGCACGACGTGGACCCCGAGGCCCAGCTCCCCGGCCGGGGCGCGGTGGCGGGACTGCTGGCATCGGTCACGCGCACGGGTGTCGCACCGCGCGCGGACCTGGAACTCCGGCTGCCCGAGTAGTCGTTAAGGTCGAGGAAGATCCAGACGCCCGGCCCAGGGACGGCACGGCCGAACCGCGGCCGGGCCGGGACGAGCCGCCGGGACGCCCGACCACGGTCCGGGGGAGCTGAAGGGACACCGTGAAAGAGCTGCGCATCAGGGTGCTGGCGGGCGTGTTCGTCGTCGCCGGAGTGCTGTCCTGGGCGGGCGCCCGCCTGTGGAACGCGGTGGGGACCCTGCCCAGCGTCCCCCTGGCCGCCCCCATCGTCCTCGCCCTGATCGCCGTGGTGCTGCTGTCCACGGCGCTCTCGCTGCGCGCCCGCCTGAAGGCCCAGCGCGAGCGCCGCCCCGGCGCCAAGGGCGTCGACCCGCTGATGGCCGCCCGCGCGGTCGTCTTCGGCCAGGCCAGCGCCCTGGTCGCCGCCCTGGTCGCCGGCATGTACGGCGGCGCCGGCGTCTTCCTGCTGGAACTCCTCGACCTGCCCTCCCGCCGCGACCAGGCCATCTACGCCGGCTCCTCGGTCCTGGCGGGCTTCGCGGTGATAGCGGCGGCCCTGTTCCTGGAACGGGTCTGCAAACTCCCCGAGGACGACGACGAGAACCACGGCAGCGCGGAGCCGGCGGCCTGAGCCGCCGCCTCCCTCGAACCGTCCACTGAGCGGCGGCGCCGCCGCTCAGCGCGCCATGATGAGGCTCATCGCCTCGTTGCGCGTCGCCGCGTCCCGCAGCTGGCCGCGCACCGCCGAGGTGATGGTCTTCGCGCCGGGCTTGCGGATGCCCCGCATCGACATGCACATGTGCTCGCACTCGATGACGACGATGACGCCCCGCGGCTCCAGGATCTCCATCAGCGAGTCGGCGATCTGCGTGGTGAGACGTTCCTGCACCTGCGGACGGCGGGCGTAGACGTCCACGAGGCGGGCCAGCTTCGACAGCCCCGTGATCTTCCCGCTGCCGGCCGGGATGTACCCGACGTGGGCGACCCCCCGGAACGGCACGAGGTGGTGCTCGCAGGTAGAGAAGACCTCGATGTCCTTCACCAGCACCATCTCGTCGTGGCCCAGGTCGAACGTCGTCGTCAGGACGTCCTCCGGCTTCTGCCACAGCCCCGCGAATATCTCCTTGTACGCCCGCGCCACTCGCGCCGGGGTGTCGCGCAGGCCCTCGCGGTCCGGGTCCTCGCCGACCGCGATGAGGAGTTCGCGCACGGCGTTCTCGGCGCGCTTCTCGTCGAACTCGCCGATGGCGCCCTCGACGTCCAGCGTCACGGGGTCGGTCATGTGAAGCCTCGTTCCTGTCTGTCTCAGCTGCGGGCATGCGAAATGCCGCGCCCCCCAGGCTAGAACCTGGGGGGCGCGGCATACATTCCGGGGCCGGTGGGCTCCGGTCAGCTCTCCGGGCGGTCCTCCGGGGTCTGCTCCGTCGCCGGGGCGGGCTCCGTGGCGGTGGACTTCACGGTGCTGATCGCCGCCGTCGCGCCGTTCGCCCCGTTGGTGAGGGCCAGCTCCTTGGGGGAGAGCACCGGCGGGCGGGTGGACGGAGTGCGGCGGGAGGAACCGGTCCAGGCGGGCCGGGGCGGGCGCTTGACGATGGGGGCGAAGACCTCGGCGATCTCCTCCTTGCCCAGCGTCTCCTTCTCCAGCAGGGCCAGGACCAGGTTGTCGAGGACGTCGCGGTTCTCGACCAGGATCTCCCAGGCTTCGTTGTGCGCGTTCTCGATGAGCTTCTTGACTTCCTCGTCCACCAGCGCGGCGACCTCTTCCGAGTAGTCGCGCTGGTGAGCCATCTCACGGCCGAGGAACGGCTCGGTGTTGTCGCCGCCGAACTTGATCGCGCCGAGACGCTCGGTCATGCCGTACTGCGTGACCATCGCGCGGGCCGTGGAGGTGGCCTTCTCGATGTCGTTCGCCGCGCCGGTGGTCGGGTCGTGGAAGACCAGCTCCTCGGCCGCGCGACCGCCGAGCATGTAGGCCAGCTGGTCCAGCATCTCGTTGCGCGTGGTCGAGTACTTGTCCTCGTCCGGGAGGACCATCGTGTAACCGAGGGCCCGGCCGCGGGAGAGGATCGTGATCTTGTGGACCGGGTCGGAGTTCGGCGAGGCCGCCGCGACCAGGGCGTGACCGCCCTCGTGGTACGCGGTGATCTTCTTCTCCTTGTCCGACATGATCCGGGTCCGCTTCTGCGGGCCCGCGACCACACGGTCGATCGCCTCGTCCAGCATCTTGTTGTCGATCAGCTTCTGGTCGCTGCGGGCCGTGAGCAGCGCGGCCTCGTTCAGCACGTTGGACAGATCGGCACCGGTGAAGCCGGGGGTGCGGCGGGCGACCGCGGCCAGGTCGACGTCCTTCGCGACCGGCTTGCCCTTCTGGTGGACCTTGAGGATCTCCAGGCGGCCCTGCATGTCCGGGCGGTCGACGGCGATCTGCCGGTCGAAGCGGCCGGGGCGCAGGAGGGCCGGGTCGAGGATGTCGGGCCGGTTGGTGGCGGCGATGAGGATCACGCCGCCCTTCACGTCGAAGCCGTCCATCTCGACGAGCAGCTGGTTCAGCGTCTGCTCGCGCTCGTCGTGACCGCCGCCGAGGCCGGCGCCGCGGTGGCGGCCGACCGCGTCGATCTCGTCGACGAAGACGATCGCCGGGGCGTTCGCCTTGGCCTGCTCGAACAGGTCACGGACACGGGAGGCACCGACACCGACGAACATCTCGACGAAGTCGGAACCGGAGATCGAGTAGAACGGGACGCCGGCCTCGCCCGCGACGGCTCGCGCGAGCAGGGTCTTGCCGGTGCCGGGCGGGCCGTAGAGCAGCACGCCCTTGGGGATCTTCGCCCCGACGGCCTGGAACTTGGCCGGCTCCTGGAGGAACTCCTTGATCTCGTGGAGTTCCTCGACGGCCTCGTCCGCGCCCGCGACGTCCGAGAACGTCGTCTTCGGGGTGTCCTTGGTGATGAGCTTGGCCTTGGACTTCCCGAAGTTCATCACCCGGGAGCCGCCGCCCTGCATCTGGTTCATCAGGAACAGGAAGACGACGACGATGAGAACGAAGGGCAGCAGGGTGAGCAGGACGCCGAGGAAGGGGTTCTGCTTGGACGGCGAGACCGTGTAGCCGTCCGGGATCTGCTTGTGCTGGTACTTGTCCTGCAGCGTGTTGGCGAGGGCGGCGCCCTGGTCGCCGATGTAGCTGGCCTGGATCTTCGAGCTGCCGGAGACCTTCTGGCCGTCCTTGAGTTCGACCTTGATGCTCTGATCGTCCCCGGTGGTCAGCTTGGCCTGCTGGACCCGGTTGTCATTGATCGCTGCTACGACCTGGCCTGTGTCCACCGTCTTGTAGCCGCCGGACGAGCCGACGACCTGCATCAACACGACCACGGCAAGGACGGCCAGCACGATCCACATGACCGGCCCACGGAAGTATCGCTTCACGTCCATCCATACGGAGCGGTGTCGCCCCGTCCCTCCTGCCATAGTGAGTTTGATAAGACAGTTCTTCTGACGGTACCCCAGCATTGTGGCTCGAAGCCGCACGGGAGAGCTGGCGTTCCCGTCTGCATGCTCCAACGGCTCCGGTGCCGCCGGGGTTCCCGATCACCGTACGGACTGCGCCCTTCCGGGTCAGCCCGCCGTGGTCAGCCGCCGTAGACGTGGGGGGCGAGCGTACCGACGAACGGCAGGTTGCGGTACTTCTCGGCGTAGTCCAGGCCGTAGCCGACGACGAACTCGTTGGGGATGTCGAAGCCGACCCACTCCACGTCGATGGCGACCTTCGCGGCGTCGGGCTTGCGCAGCAGCGTGCAGACCTTGAGGGAGGCCGGCTCGCGCGAACCCAGGTTGGACAGCAGCCAGGACAGGGTCAGGCCGGAGTCGATGATGTCCTCGACGATCAGGACGTGCCTGCCCTTGATGTCGGTGTCCAGGTCCTTGAGGATCCGCACGACACCGGAGGACTGGGTGCCCGCGCCGTAGGAGGACACGGCCATCCAGTCCATGGTGAGCGGGGTGGACAGCGCCCGCGCCAGGTCGGCCATGACCATGACCGCGCCCTTGAGCACTCCGACGATCAGCAGGTCCTTGCCCGCGTACTCCGCGTCGATCTTCGCGGCCAGCTCGGCCAGCTTCGCGTCGATCTCTTCCTTGGTGATGAGCACCTGCTGGAGGTCGGCACCCATGTCTTTCGCGTCCACCCGCATCACTTTCGGTCGGTCGTCCCGCATTGACGGCTCGCGGCTGTTCCGGGCCTCCCGGCGGGGAGTCCGGCCGCCGGGGGCCTCCCCGGCGGGGAGACCGGCGCCTCCCCGTGGGGGAAGGTTTCAGCCTTGCCGAATCACCAGTCTGCCACCCTGGCGCCGGGCGACGACTTTGCCCGGGAGGTTGATGGCCCCCTGACCACGCCATCCGGTGATCAGCCGGTCGATCTCCTCGATGTGGCGGGCGAACAGGGAACCGGCCGGGGACCCGGCGTCGATGGCGGCACGGCGCAGGACGCGGCGGCGGACCGCGGGGGGCAGGTCGTGCAGTTTGGCGCACTCCAGGCAGCCGGCGTCGTCGCGGGCGGTGGCCTCGGCCTGGCCGGCCCAGGCGTCGAGGGCGTCGGCGTCGTCGCGGGAGAGCTGGGCGGTACGGGCGAGGGCCTCGACGACGCCCTTGCCCAGGGCCTTCTCCAGGGCGGGCAGGCCCTCGTGGCGCAGCCGGGAGCGGGTGTAGGCGGGGTCGGCGTTGTGCGGGTCGTCCCAGACGGGCAGCGACTGGACCATGCAGGCCTTGCGGGCGGTCTGCCGGTCGATGTGCAGGAACGGGCGCCGGTAGCGGCCGCCGGCCCCCGAGACCGCGGCCATGCCCGACAGGGAGCGGATGCCGGAGCCGCGCGCGAGGCCGAGCAGGACCGTCTCCGCCTGGTCGTCGCGGGTGTGGCCGAGCAGGATCGCGTGGGCGCCGTGGCGGTCGGCGGCGGCGTCCAGGGCGGCGTAGCGCGCGTCGCGGGCGGCGGCCTCGGGGCCGCCGTCGCGGCCCACAGTGACGGCGACGGCGTCGACCGGGTCCAGGCCGAGGTCGCGCAGCCGCTGGGCGACCTCGTCGGCGCGCAGGCCGGAGCCGGGCTGCAGGCCGTGGTCGACGGTGATGCCGCCGGCGCGGATGCCGAGCTTGGGCGCCTCGAAGGCGAGGGCGGAGGCGAGCGCCATGGAGTCGGCGCCCCCGGAGCAGGCCACGAGGACGAGCGGCGCCTCGGGGCGCCCGTGGCCGGGCCGGTCGTCGTGCGGGGACCGCTGGGCGGCACACAGGCCGCGCGAGGGGGTGCGGCTGGGGGTCGGCACGCCCAGCGGGGGGTGCCCGGTCATCCGGGCGGGCCGCGGGCCGGGCGCGGTGGACCGCTCCTGGGCGCCGTACGCCGTCTGCGCGGCGTGCGCGGTCTGGAGTTCGGGGCGGAGCGGCCCGGCGGGGGGCGGGGCCGGGGTCTGCTCGTCGAGGATGTCGTTCAGGACGCGGCGTACCGCCAGGCGTATCGCCGCGACCGCAGGATGGGGACCCATGTCCGGTTCCCTTCACGGAAGTTTTCGGGGGGTGAGCCCGAGATCGGTCACTCAGAGTGGGTCGATGGTGACAGAAACGGGCCGTTCCCCGAGCATTGCACGCCTATCCCTCACTCACGGTCCCTCGGACGGGTGATTGGAGGGGCGTTCGCCTGCCGTCGGCCGGATTCGGTTCACCCCGTCCACGCCCGGTTCACGACTCGGCCCTGCGGTGCACCCGCGCGACCCAGTCCGCCGGTTTGGCGATCTCCGCCTTGGTGGGGAGGGTGTTCGGGGAGGTCCACACGCGGTTGAAGCCGTCCATGCCGACCTGGTCGACGACGGCGCGCACGAAGCGCTCGCCGTCGCGGTACTGCCGCAGCTTGGCGTCCAGGCCGAGCAGCTTGCGCAGGGCCGAGTCCAGCCGGGAGGCGCCCTTGGCGCGGCGCTGCTGGAACTTCTCGCGGATCTCCGCCACGGTCGGCACGACCGCGGGGCCCACGCCGTCCATCACGTAGTCGGCGTGGCCCTCCAGGAGGGACATCACGGCGGTGAGCCGCCCGAGGATCTCCCGCTGGGCGGGGGTCTGCACGAGTTCGACGAGGGAGCGCCCGCCGTCGTCCTCCTCGCCCTCGGGCCGCCCGCCGACGAGGGACTGCGCGGCCTCCCGGATGCGCTCCAGGAAGGCCATCGGGTCGACGTCGGTCTCCGAGAGGAAAGACTGGATCTCGCCCTCCAGGTGGTCGCGCAGCCAGGGCACGGCGGTGAACTGCGTGCGGTGGGTCTCCTCGTGCAGACACACCCAGAGGCGGAAGTCGTGGGGCTGTACGTCGAGTTCGCGCTCGACGTGGACGATGTTCGGGGCGACGAGCAGCAGCCTCCCGCCGCCGTTCGCCCCGGCGGGCAGGTCGCGGGCGGCGGGGGCGAAGGTCTCGTACTGGCCGAGGACGCGGGAGGCGAGGAACGACAGCAGCATGCCCAGTTCCACGCCGGTGACCTTGCCGCCGACGGCGCCGAGCACCGCGTTGCCGGGGCTGCTGCCGCGCCGCTCCTGCATCTTGTCCAGCAGGGGCTTGAGCAGTTCCCGGAATCCGGCGACGTTCGCCCGGACCCAGCCCGGGCGGTCGACGACCAGCACGGGTGTGTCGTGGGTGTCCTCCGTGCCCAGGCGGGTGAACGCCCGCACGTGCTCCTCGGAGACCTTGGCGTGCCGGCGCAGTTCGGCGACGACGGCGCGGGCGTCCTCGCGGCTCACGTCGGGGCCCGGCCGGACCAGCCGGGTCGCGGTCGCCACCGCGAGATTCCAGTCGACCATCCCGGGACTTGCGGCACCACCGATGCTCGTCATGTGTCAACGGTACGTGAGCGCCGCCGCTCGGGGCAGGGCGGCGGCGCGCTGCCTGAAATCAGCGTCGGGTCCCGCCGCCGCGTGCCTACCGGCCCCGTACCGTCCCCGGCGCCCGGGCCCGTACCGGCGCCTCCTAGCGTGGACGACCCCGACAACGCGGCGAGCGCGCATGGCAGACGCCGCGGGGGGTGGGGGCACCTCCCGGCCGAAGGCCGGAGGAGGGACTTTCGAAACACGCCCTAGTCGCATCCGCAGGCGGCCAGGGCCGTCGCCGTGTGGTCCAGGGTGGACTGGGCGGCCTGCGGGTCGGTCGTGCCCTCGGCCAGGAAGGCGAAGGCGAGCAGGCGGCCGTCGTGGTCGACGGTGGTGCCCGCGAGTGTGTTCACGCCGGTCAGGGTGCCGGTCTTGGCCCGGACGAGCCCCGCGGCGCCGTCGGAGGCGTCGGAGGTGTAGCGGTCGGCGAGGGTGCCGGTGAAGCCGGCGACCGGCAGGCCGGTGAGGACCGGGCGCAGTCCGGGGTGGGCGGGGCCGGCAGCCGTGCGCAGCAGGGCGGTCAGCAGGTTCGCGGTGAGCCGGTCGGTGCGGTCCAGGCCGCTGCCGTCGTGGAAGGCGGTGCCGGTCAGGGGCAGGCCGAGCCGCTCGAGCCGGGCCGTGACCGCCCGGGCGCCGCCGGCGAAGTCGGGGCGTTCGCCCGAGGCCAGGGCGGTCTGCCGGGCCAGGGCCTCGGCGATGTCGTTGTCGCTGTTGGTGAGCATGCGTTCGACGACGTCGGACAGCGGCGGCGAGGACACGGTCGCGAGGGTCTGGGAGCGGCCGGTCGCCTTGGAGGGGCCGGGCGCGGTGGTCCGGATGCCGCGGTCGTTCAGGAAGCGGGCGAAGGCGCGGGCGGCGTCGGCGGCCGGGTCGGCGGCGCGCGGCGCCGGGCCGCCGGTCGAGTCGTCGGTGCGGGCCTCGTCGGCCAACAGCGCGGCGACCCTGGCCAGGTTCTCGTTCACGCCGATGGGGTGCAGGTCGGAACCGGCGTACAGGGTGGCGTCGTAGGACAGCGTGACCCGGTGCGTGCCGCGCTTGGCCAGGGCTCCGGCCGTCGCGTCGGCGAGGGTGCGCAGACTGGCCGCGCCGTGGGCGTCGGGGCGGGCGGTGAGGGTGGGGTCGCCGCCGCCGACCAGGACGAGTTCCCCGGTGTCGGGGTCCAGGGCGGCGCGGGTGGTGAAGCGGTGGTCGGGGCCGAGCGCGGACAGGGCGGCGACGGCGGTGGCGATCTTGGTGGTGGAGGCGGGGGTGAGGCCGTCGCCGCCGCCCTGCCCGTACAGCTGTCGGCCGGTGGCGACGTCCACGACCACCGCGGAGCGGCGGGCGCCCAGTGCCGGGTTCTTCAGGAGGGGGTCGAGGACGGCGGCGAGGGCCGGCCGGCCGCCGGCCGGTTCCACGGCGCCGCCGGTGCCGTCGAGGCCGACCAGTACGGGGGCGGCGCTGGGCGCAGGCCGAGGGGCGGACGCCGCCCCCGCACCGGACATATCGGAACCGTGGCCGTGATCTGCGCCACCCGCGTGCTCCAGGGCGGCGGCCCGATCCCGCTCGGCCGTACGCTGACCGGTGGAGTCCCAGGGACCGGCGGCAGTCACCACACCGGCGGCCAGCGCCAGTCCGGCGGTGGCGGCACCCGCGGTGTACTGCCACGTCCTCGGCTGCCCCGGCCGGTGCCCGGTGGCCTGCGTGAGCCGTGCGATCCACGGCCGCGCGGACCGCGCGGCCGGTGCCGGACGCGGCCGTACGGACCGTGCGAGTCGTGCCAGCCGCGGCCGCGTGGACCGTGCCAGGCGTGCCAGCCGCCCTCCCGCGGCCTGCCAGCCCCTCAGCTCCGGCATGACCACCAGCCCCTTTCGCGATCACACACCTGCGTGAGGGACACTTAATCACCAGAACTATGTGCTGATCATGGAGGAGCCACCGGTGGAGTTCGACGTCACGATCGAGATCCCGAAGGGTTCGCGGAACAAGTACGAGGTGGACCACGAGACCGGTCGTATCCGCCTGGACCGTCGACTCTTCACTTCGACCAGCTACCCGGCCGACTACGGCTTCGTCGAGGACACCCTCGGCGAGGACGGCGACCCGCTGGACGCGCTGGTCATCCTGGACGAGCCGACCTTCCCCGGCTGTCTCATCAAGTGCCGCGCGATCGGCATGTTCCGGATGACGGACGAGGCCGGCGGCGACGACAAGCTGCTGTGCGTGCCGGCGTCCGACCCGCGGGTGGAGCACCTGCGTGACATCCACCACGTGTCGGAGTTCGACCGCCTGGAGATCCAGCACTTCTTCGAGGTCTACAAGGACCTGGAGCCGGGCAAGTCGGTCGAGGGCGCCAACTGGGTGGGCCGGGCCGACGCGGAGACGGAGATCGAGCGTTCCCGCAAGCGTTTCGAGGAGCACGGCGGCCACTGACCGCACCACGTCCACGGGCCGCGTCGCACTCGATCGGGTGTGACGCGGCCTTTGGCATGCGGGCGGGGGTACCCGCGCATACTGAGGCTTACGGAAGGTGTCGTTCAGGGAGCGTTGCCCAGTGACGGACGCGGAGGACCGCAAACCGCAGTCGGACGAGGCGCGGAGTGACTACACGTCCCGCGCCACGCCGCCCGCGGACGCGGAGGCGACGCAGGTGATTCCCGTGGTCTCCGTGACCCAGGTGATCCCTGTGACGCCGACTCCTGGGGTCGACAGCGAGTCGTCGACGACGTCCGAGTTCGCCGTCCCGCAGGGGCTGGCGGTGGCCAGGTCCGGGACCGAGTCCGAGACGACCTCGGAGTTCGCCCTGCCGGACGGCCTGGACGTGCCCGACGCGGCGACCGCGGAGCCCGAGGGTTCGGCGTTCACTCCGCCGAGCACCTTCAACGCCCGGGAGGCGCCCTACGCCTTCACCCCGCCGCGCGGCACCCCGGCAGTCAGCCTGACCAAGGACGCCCCCTGGCAGGACCGGATGCGCACCATGCTGCGCATGTCGGTGACCGAGCGCCCGGCGCTGGAGTTCGTGCAGAAGGCGGAGGAGGGCGGTCCGGCCGTCCCGCGCGTCCTCGACCTGACCCTGCGTATCGGCGAGCTGCTGCTCGCCGGCGGTGAGGGCGCCGAGGACGTGGAGACGGCGATGTTCGCGGTCTGCCGCTCCTACGGCCTGGACCGCTGCGAGCCGAACGTCACCTTCACCCTGCTGTCGATCTCCTACCAGCCGTCCCTGGTGGACGACCCGGTGTCGGCCTCCCGTGTGGTGCGTCGGCGCGGCACCGACTACACCCGGCTCGCGGCCGTCTTCCAGCTCGTCGACGACCTCAGCGACCCGGAGACCCACGTCTCCCTGGAGGAGGCCTACCGGCGGCTGGCGGAGATCCGCCGCAACCGGCACCCCTACCCCGGCTGGGCCCTGACCGGAGCGGCCGGGCTGCTGGCGGGCGCGGCCTCCGTGCTCGTCGGCGGCGGTCTGCTCGTCTTCGTGGTGGCCGCGATCGGCGCGATGCTCGGCGACCGGCTGGCCTGGCTGTGCGCCGGACGCGGGCTGCCGGAGTTCTACCAGTTCATGGTCGCCGCGACACCACCGGCCGCGATCGGCGTCGCGCTCACCGTGGCGAACGTCGACGTGAAAGCGTCCGCGGTCATCACCGGTGGCCTGTTCGCGCTGCTGCCGGGGCGTGCGCTGGTGGCGGGGGTGCAGGACGGCCTGACCGGCTTCTACATCACGGCCTCCGCGCGCCTGCTGGAGGTCATGTACTTCTTCGTCGGCATCGTCACGGGTGTGCTGCTCGTCCTGTACTTCGGCGTGAAGCTGGGCGCCCAGCTCAATCCGGACGCGGCGCTGGTGGTCAGCCAGCGGCCGGTGCTCCAGGTCGTCGCCTCGATGCTGCTGTCGCTGACCTTCGCCGTGCTGCTCCAGCAGGAGCGGTCCACCGTGCTGTGGGTGACGCTCAACGGCGGGGTCGCCTGGGTGGTGTACGGCGCGATGCACGACGTCGGCCGTATCTCGCCGGTGGCCTCCACCGCGGTGGCGGCGGGGCTGGTGGGACTGTTCGGGCAGCTGCTGTCCCGGTACCGGTTCGCCTCCGCGCTGCCGTACACGACGGCCGCGATCGGGCCGCTGCTGCCGGGTTCCGCGACGTACTTCGGTCTGCTGTCGATCGCCCAGAGCCACGTCGACAAGGGGCTCGTGTCGCTGGCCAAGGCGGTGTCGCTCGCCATGGCCATCGCCATCGGGGTGAACCTCGGCTCCGAGATCTCCCGGCTGTTCCTGCGGCTGCCGGGAGCCGGGAGCGCGGCGGGCCGCCGGGCGGCGAAGCGGACCAGGGGCTTCTGAGCCGGCCACTGCCCGCGCGGCCTCACGGGGCCCGGTAGTAGCCCTGGCCCTGGTCGTAGGGGTACTGCTGCGGGTGCTGCTGGTCGTAGCCCTCCTGCGGGCCGCCGTACGGCTGCTGCGGAGGCTGCTGCTGGGGGTGGCCCTGAGGATGGGGCTGGTGCTGCTGGGGCTGGGGCTCCTGCTGCTGGGGCGGCTGCGAGTACCGGCCGCCGTGGTACTGGCCCTGGTCGTAGCCGTACGACTGCTGGGGCGGCTGCTGCTGGTGCTGCGGCTGCTGGTGCTGCGGCTGCTGGGACTGGTACGGCGGCTGGTGCTGCGGCCGGTGCTGCGGCTCGATGCGGCGCAGCTGGGTGGTCGCGTCGTCCCCGACAGGCTGCTGGTACTGCTGCGCGTACGGCTGGGACTGCTGCGCGAACTGCTGCTGGTACGGGGCCCGGGCCGCGTGCTCCGGCTCGGCCGCGGCGGGCGCGGGCCCGTTCTTCGCCTTGGCGCGGGCGCGCAGGAACTCGATGGCGATCGGGACGACCGACACGAGGACGATCAGGATGAGGATCGCCTCGATGTTGTTCTTGACGAAGTCGATCTTGCCCAGCCAGGAGCCGAGCAGGGTCACACCCGCGCCCCACAACACGCCACCGATGACGTTGAAGGTGGCGAACGAGCGGTACCGCATGCCGCTGACGCCCGCGATGATCGGCGTGAACGTCCGCACGACGGGCACGAAGCGGGCCAGGACCAGGGACTTCGGGCCGTACTTCTCGAAGAACTCGTGCGCCTTGGCGACGTTCTCCTGTTTGAACAGGCGGGAGTCGGGGCGGTTGAAGAGGGACGGGCCGACCTTCTTGCCGAACATGTAGCCCGCCTGGTCGCCGAGGACCGCCGCGAGGCAGATCAGGGCGATCGCCGCCCACAGGGGGAAGTCCAACTGGTGCGAGGTGATCAGCAGACCGCAGGTGAACAGGAGCGAGTCACCCGGCAGGAAGAAGCCGATCAGCAGGCCCGACTCGGCGAAGACGACGAGGAGCAGGCCCCAGATGCCGAAGGTGTCCAACAGGTGATTCGGATCCAGCCAGCTCGGGCCGAGGGCAAGCGTCATCACGGTTCCGGGCTCCTGAGGGGGTGAGGACGGTCGGCGGCGGGTCGGCCTCCGTGTACTGCCGCACAAAGTATCAACGGATGGTGTACGGCTCAGGTTCCACCGGGTTCCAAGGGATGCGCTGTGCGTCTCCCCGGGCCCGGCTGTCCCCGAAGGGCATTCGAGGAATACGGCGGCGGTCAGGCCCCCAGCCGGACGTGCTGGTCGTGCTGGTCGTCACCACGAACGACGTACCGGGCCACCGGGCCCGGGGCGCCGGGCCCGGGGCGCCGGGCCCGGGGCGCCGGGCCCAGGGCGCCGACGCGGTGCCGGCCTTCCGCTTCGACGTGACCGAGGCGGCCGACGTGGACACGGAGGTGTGCGCGTACGGGACGGCGGTGGTCGTGGTCCGGGAGTAGCCGACGCGGCGCACGGGGACACGCTCGCAGACCCGGACGTGAGGGGCGCCCTCCAGGCGGACGCCCCTCACCTCACCCCTCGTGACGGGCGGCGTTCGCGAGGATCGCCTCCCTGAGGTGCTCGGCCGTGCCCGGCCGCACGGAGTCGTAGAAGGCCTTGAAGCGCTCGTCTGCGACGTACATCTCCCCCAGGTTGCGGTGCATCTCGTACGGGCACTCGAAGAACCACCTGCCGATGTGGCGGCGGTGTTCCTCGGCCAGGTCCATGGCCGCCTCGCCCGCCGGGGGTTCTCCGGCGGCCACCAGGGCGGCGTACCGCTCGCCCCAGGCGTCGACCTCGGTCTGGATGCGCTTCCAGTCCTCCTTGCCGTAGCGGGCGGCGCGGCGCTGCGACTCGGTGTGGGCCTCGGTGCCGCCCCAGCGCTGCTCGGCCTCCTCCGCGTACTGCTCGGGGTCCTTGTCCCCGAACACCTCGAACCGTTCCTCGGGCGTGAGGTTGATTCCCATCCTGCGTGCCTCCATGGCCTGCTCCACGGCCGCGGCCATCTTCCGCAGCTTGTCGATCCGGGCGGTCAGCAGTTCGTGCCGGCGGCGCAGGTGCGCGCGCGGGTCCGCGTCCGGGTCGTCCAGCAGCGCCGCGACCTCGTCGAGCGGGAAGCCGAGCTCCCGGTAGAACAGGATCTGCTGCAACCGGTCGAGGTCGGCGTCGCTGTAGCGCCGGTGCCCCGCGTGGTTGCGCTCGCCCGGGACGAGCAGGCCGATGTCGTCGTAGTGGTGCAGGGTGCGCACCGTCACTCCGGCGAAACCGGCGACCTGGCCCACGGTGTGGCTCACTTCCGCTCCCTTCTCGGGTACGCGCTCCACGGTCCCTCCTCACGTCGCGCGAGGTGCAAGGACGTTTCCGCTCCGCCCGTGTCGTGCGCGTTACTCCCGTTCTGCCGGACCCGTCCGCTTATCGTGTGCCGGTGGCCCAGGACACCGAGCGGCAGGCAGCCGCCGCACCGGCCGTGCCGGCGGCGCCGGCCCGCGCGCTGCTGCCTCTGATCCTGCCCGCCCTCGTCACCGGCGCCGGCTCCAGCCTGCTCTTCCTGGTGGTGAGCGGGGCGGCGGAGCGGTTGCAGGGGGCGCTGTGGGGGGACCTGCCGGACGCACTGGGCATCGGCCGGTACTCAGTGGTGTGGGTGCTGGTGGTGCTGACCGCGACGGGTGTGCTGGTGGGGCTCGTGGTGTGGAAGGCACCGGGTCACGCGGGGCCCGACCCGGCCACCCTGGGCCTGGCGGCCGCTCCGACGGCGCCGGTCGTGCTGCCGGGGCTGCTGCTGGCGACCATGCTGATGCTGGCCGGCGGGCCGAGCCTCGGCCCCGAGAACCCGATCATCACGGTCAACGTGGCCCTGGCGTTCTGGCTCGGCCGCAGGCTGCTGCCCCGGCTGCCGGGCGCGCTGTGGCCCGCACTGGCCGAGGCGGCGACCATCGGGGCCCTGTTCGGGACGGCGGTGGCCGCAGCGCTGGTCATCTCCGAGGCGCTGGCCGAGCGGCCGATGAAGGGGGCGCTGTGGGACAACCTCTTCGCGCCACTGGCCGCGGGCGCGGCCGGTGCCATGACCACGGCCCTGGTCGCCCGCCCCACCTTCGACCTCGGGCTGCCGCCGTTCGGCCGCCCGCACTGGGGCGATGTGCTCGCCGCCCTCGTGATCTCCTCGGCGGGCGCGCTGCTCGGCCTCGCCGCCGTGTACGCCTTCCCCTACGTCCACCGGGTCTTCGGCCGGCTCGGCCATCCGATGATCGCCCTCCCGGCCGGCGGGCTGGTGCTGGGGCTGCTGGGGACGCTGGGCGGCCATCTCACGCTGTTCAAGGGGCTCGCGGAGGTCACGGAGCTGGCCCGGCACCCCGAGGACCGGACCGCCGGGCAGTTCGCCGCGCTCGCCGTGGTCAAGCTGGCCGCCCTGCTCGTGGCCGCGTCCTGCGGCTTCCGCGGCGGCCGGATCTTCCCGTCCGTCTTCATCGGTGCCGCGCTCGGGCTGGCCGCCCACGCCCTGGTGCCCGCGGTACCGCCCGCGCTCGGCGTGGCGGCGGCCGTCCTGGGCATCCTGCTGGCCATCACCCGGCAGGGCTGGGTGAGCCTGTTCACGGCCGCGGTCCTCGTCTCCTCGCCGACCGTCCTGTCCCTGCTGTGCCTCGCCTCGCTGCCGGCGTGGCTGCTGGTGACCGGCAGGCCGCAGATGCAGCTGCGGGCGGACGGGACGGCGGTGCGCTGACCACCGCGCCGCCGCCGGGCCCGACTCCACCCGGTCGCCGTCTGGTCAAATTTGATCAGCGGCTGTCACCGGGATGCGGCCGTCCCGTGGCGTACGGGTTCTCCTGGTCCTCGGCCAGTACGCCGGAGAACGGCTCGCCCTCGCCGGCGAAGGTGTACGCCCCGCCCCGGACGCGGTCGATCAGTCCCCGCGTCCACTCGGCGCCGGTGTCGGCCAAGTGCACCCAGAAGTTCATGATCTCGCCGATGTGGCCCAGCCGGCCGGGGCCGTCCTCGGGGGTGTAGTACTCGGTGACCGACCTGCGCCACTCCCCGATGCTGCGCACCCGCTCCTCCAGAAGGGCCAGCGCCTCCGCCCGCTCCAGGTCCACCATGAAGCCGAGGGCGGCGGTCAGCACGTCGGGACGCTGGTCGTAGGAGGTGAGGGAGGCGCGCAGCAGGGAGAAGTACTCGTCGGTGCCCTTGTCGGTGATCTCGTACTCGACGCGCGGCGGGCCGCCCGCCGTGGACGGCGCGATCTCGTGCGCGTGCAGCATTCCCTGCTTCGCCATCTGCTTCAGGGCGTGGTAGACCGAGCCCGGCTTGGCATTGGACCACTCGTGGGCGCCCCAGTACTCCAGGTCGTTGCGCACCTGGTAGCCGTGGGCCCGCCCGTGCTGGCGGACGGCGCCCAGCACCAGGAGACGGATCGCTGACATGCGGTCCAGGTTATTGCCGGGGCCCCGGCCGCCCGTGCGAGGGCCGCCGGGACGGGGCGCGGGTCAGAACGGGAAACCGCTGCGGCCGTGCTGCACCGAGATCCACTTCACCGTGGTGAAGGCGTCCACCGTCGTCTCGCCGTTGAGGCGGCCGACGCCCGAGTGCTTCTCGCCGCCGAAGGGCACCAGCGGCTCGTCGTGCACGGTGCCGTCGTTCACGTGGAACATGCCGGTGTCGATCCGCTTGGCGAAGGCCACGCCCCGCTCGATGTCGCCCGTGTGGACGGCGCCGCTGAGGCCGTAGGGGGTGTCGTTGACGATCCGGACCGCCTCCTCCTCGCCGTCGAAGGGGATGAGGAAGGCGACCGGGCCGAAGACCTCCTGCTGGAGCAGTGCCGAGCCGGCCGGTACGTCCGTCAGGACGGAGGGGGCGACCAGGTTGTCGGTGGTGGTGCCGTGCACCAGCGCGGTGGCTCCCTCGGCGATCGCCTGCTCCACGACACCGGACACGGCGTTCGCCTGCGCGGAGTTGATCACCGGGCCGATGACGGTCCGCGGGTCGCGCGGGTCGCCGACCTTCAGCGACTTCACCTTGGCGACGAACTTCTCGGTGAACGCGCCGGCGATCGAGCGGTCCACGAGGACCCGGTTCGCGGCCATGCAGACCTGGCCCTGGTGGACGTAGCGGCTGAAGACGGCCGCGTCGACCGCGTAGTCGAGGTCGGCGTCGTCCAGGACCACGATCGCGCTGTTGCCGCCCAGTTCGAGGACCGAGCGCTTGAAGTTCGCGGCGCAGACGGTGGCCACGTGCCGGCCGACCTTGTCGGAGCCGGTGAAGGAGATCAGCTTCGGGACGGGGTGCTCGATGAAGGCGTCGCCGATCTCGGCGATGTCCGTGACGACGACGTTGAGCAGGCCGCCGGGCAGCCCCGCGTCCTCGAAGATCTTCGCGACCAGGGTGCCGCCGGCGACCGGTGTGTTCTGGTGCGGCTTGAGCACCACGCCGTTGCCGAGCGCGAGCGCCGGGGCGACCGACTTGACCGACAGCAGGAAGGGGAAGTTGAAGGGGCTGATCACGCCGACGACGCCGACCGGGACCCGGTAGACGCGGTTCTCCTTGCCGTCGGACGGCGAGGGCAGGATCCTGCCCTCCGGAGCCAGCGCCAGGTGGACCGACTCGCGCAGGAACTCCTTGACGAGGTGCAGTTCGAAGGCGGCCTTGAGATGCGTACCACCCAGCTCGGCGATGATCACCTCGGTGATCTCCCGCTCGCGCTCCTCGACCAGCCGCAGCGCCTTCTCGAAGACCGCGCGGCGCGTGTAGGGGTTGATGGCGGCCCACTGCTTCTGGGCGCGGGCCGCCGCGCGGTACGCCTCGTCCACCTCGTCGGCCGTGGCTATGGTGATCGAGGCCAGCTTCTCGCCGTCGTACGGGTTGAAGTCGATGATGTCCCAGGAGCCGGTGCCCTGGCGCCACTCGCCGTCGATGTACTGCCGGGCCAGGTCGGTGAAGTAGGACGACATGTGATCCCTCGAATCCCAGGCTCTCGCTGTCCGATGTGACGTCATCGTACGTGCGGGTAACCGGAGTTGAGGGCTTACCGGCACTTCTCCGGCGGAGCCGGGCGAGACCGGGGGGCCGCGCGCGCCTAGGAGAGCTGCAGCAGGCCGCGCAGGACGTCACGGCTCTCGTCCGGGCCGGGGCTGTCGTGCTGGAGTTCCTTGAGCGCCTTCTCGTACTGGGTGACGTCCTCGCGCTTGTCCAGGTAGAGCGCGCTGGAGAGCTGCTCCAGGTAGACGACGTCCGACAGGTCGGACTCGGGGAAGCTGAGGATGGTGAACGAGCCGGACTCGCCGGCATGACCGCCGAAGCTGAACGGCATGACCTGCAGCCGTACGTTGGGGCGCCCGGAGATCTCGATGAGGTGCTGCAACTGCCCGCGCATCACCTCGCGGTCGCCGTACGGACGGCGCAGGGCGGCCTCGTCCAGGACGATGTGCAGTTCAGGCGCGTTCTCCGACACGAGGTACTTCTGCCGCTCAAGGCGCAGCGCCACGCGCCGCTCCACGTCCGCCTCGCTCGCGCCCTGCATGCCGCGCCGGACCACCGCACGGGCGTACGCTTCGGTCTGCAGCAGGCCGTGCACGAACTGCACCTCGTAGACGCGGATCAGGGACGCCGCGCCCTCCAGGCCCACGTAGGTGGGGAACCAGCTGGGCAGGACGTCGGAGTAACTGTGCCACCAGCCCGCGACGTTGGCCTCCTTGGCGAGCGAGAGCAGTGAGGTGCGCTCCGCGCCGTCGGTGATGCCGTACAGCGTCAACAGGTCTTCCACGTCCCGCGTCTTGAAGCTCACCCGGCCCAGCTCCATCCGGCTGATCTTCGATTCCGAGGCGCGGATCGAATACCCCGCCGCCTCCCGCGTGATCCCCCGTGCCTCTCGCAGTCGCCTCAGTTGCGAGCCGAGCAGCATGCGCCGCACCACCGATCCGGGCTCTCCCGCGCTCACGTTCGCCAGCCTCCCCAGCCGTCCTCAAGAGCCGCAGTCTGCCACTAAAGCACTTCGAGCAGTACTCGGGTGGTTACGGAAACGGAAAGAGATCACAGAAAACGTGCAGCCCGAGGCAAGAAGGAGGCAAGCGGCGCTCGAGAAGATGGCGGAAAAAATGGCCAACAAGCGGTACGTGTCGGTCCAATTCGGTCGCGTGCACGTGCATCTGCCCTTGCATCTGCTGTGCGCATCCGAAACCATGGTCCCGCGCCACCGCTGCATCGCAACGACCAATGCATCGCAACGATCGCGATTTCCCGGGAGTGCCTCGCATGGGGACGAATGGATCGACCATGCTCCAGCCGTTACGGCAGGGCCTTCCGCCACTGGACCCCTCGGCCGTCTGCGATGCCGCCTCCCGTGCCCTGCCCGCCCGTTACGAGGCCGTGCGCGAGGCCAGGCAGTTCACCCGCGCCACGCTCGACCAGTGGCAACTGGGCGACCGCTTCGACGACGTCTGCCTGGTGGTCTCCGAACTCGTCACCAACGCCCTGCGGCACGCGCTGCCGGCCACGTCGGCCCCGCGCGCGTGCGAGGAGGGCCCGTCGGTGCGCCTGCACCTGATGCACTGGACCGAGCGGCTGGTGTGCGCCGTGCGCGACCCCAGCCAGGACAGTCCCGTCGCCCGCGACACGGACGACTTCTCGGCCGAGTCCGGCCGGGGCCTGTTCCTCGTCGACTCCTTCAGCGACAGCTGGGGGTGGCACCCGCTGGCGGGCACGCTCGGCGGCAAGGTCGTCTGGGCGCTGTTCCGGCTGCGGCCCGCGGGCTGAGGCAAGCCTCACGGTCCCCGAGCGCGGCCGGATCGCGGCATTCGCCCGCGCCGTCAGCCCCCGACCAGATGGTCGAACTCGCCGTCCTTGACGCCCAGCAGCATGGCCTCTATCTCCGCGCGGGTGTAGACGAGCGCGGGCCCGTCGGGGAAGCGCGAATTGCGGACGGCCACGTCTCCCCCCGGCAGCCGTGCGAACTCCACGCACGAACCCTGGGAGTTGCTGTGCCGGCTCTTCTGCCAGGCCACCCCGCGCAGGCGCGTGGCCGCCATGCCGTTGTGCACGTCGCACTCCCCGTACACGCCCTCGACGTCGTGATTCACAGGTCGCTCCCCGGTGGTGCACTGGCTGGTGTGGCCATAGATGCATTGGTCAACTGAACCGGATCATAACCTTGTTCATATGCAGTTGCATGAGCAGATGCACGTGCACGCGGAGTGTTTCAGCGGTTACAGCTTTGACGAGCGCTTTACCGAAGATGCTCCCGCGTTCGCCCCCGGAAGGGCAGGGCATGCGCGCGGGTGATCCGCGTCCCTGCCCCGCAAGCCACCACCGCACGCCCTCGCTGACACGTGCATGGAGGAAAGACGCACGGGGAGCCCGCGGTGTTCCGTCCACCACCGAGGAGCTTCGCGCGGGCGGCCGCTAGCCTGCTGAGTCGTACCGCCACCGGGCGGCCTACCGGTTCCAGGTTGGGGGATCTCAGTGACCAGGACGACCACGGCAGTACGGTTCGCCGCCGCCGGGCTGCTCGGCGCGCTCGCGCTGACCGCGTGCGACAGCGGCGGGAGCACCGGTTCCGACGGCGCCGCCGGGAGCGAGGCCCCCGCCTCCGCGGCCGGCACGCCCTCGGCGACCGGCGGCACGCCCCCGTCCACCGGCGGCGCGAGCGGCCCGGACAGCGCGCTGAACGGCAGTTGGCTCACCACCAGCGGCGGCAAGGCCGTCGTGCTCATCATCACCGGCCGCCAGGCGGCGCTCTTCTCGACGGACCGGACCACCTGCACCGGCACCGCGGCCGGGCAGGCGGGCAAGGGTGTGATCCACCTAACGCCGTGCAAGGCGCGGTCGACGGGCGCCGTCGACTCCGTCAACAAGACCACGCTCCAGGTGACCTGGGAGGGTGGTCTCGGCAAGGAGACGTACACCAGGGCCGAGGGCGGGGCGCTACCGTCAGGGCTGCCCACGGCGAGCCCCGGCACCTGAACGTCCGCGGCGTCCGCTCAGACCGCTGGCGGGGCGGGCAACCGCGCCGCACGCTCGTACGTGATGATCCTTGAGCATCGTCACGACCCGAGGAACCACCACATGCGCGCCTTTCCGATCACCGTCAGCGCCGTCGCCGCGGCCCTCCTCCTCGCCGCCTGCGACAGCGGTGGCGGCAGCGGTACCGACACCGACACCGGCAGCAAGAACACCGACAGCACGGCCTGCCGGATCGGCGAGGTGGGGCTCCAGGTGGGCCCCGCCAACGCCGCGCCCGCCGCCGGCGACACCGGCGACGTCCCGGTCACCCTCACCAACCGGGGCGCCCGGTGCACCCTGGACGGCTTCCCGGGCGTCACCCTGGCCGCCGGGGGCACCGCCGCGCGCGTGGCGGAGGACAAGACCGGCCGGCCGCAGAAACTCACCCTCGCCAAGGGCGACACCGCGTCCTTCACCCTCACCTACGTGCGGGGCAAGGAGGGCGACGGGAAGAGCCTGGCGGCGAACTCACTGAAGATCGCGCTGCCCGGGGCGGGCGAGGGCCAGAGCTTCAAGTGGTCCTACGGCCCGGTGCGGGGCAAGAAGGACGCGGGCGACCCGGACGCCTCGGTGACGGCCTTCCAGCAGGCCGGGGACTGACGACCCACGACGACACGCGTGCCGTGAGCGGCGGCTGGGGCGGGGGCCGTGTCCCGGCTGGGGCGGGGGCCGTGTCCCGGCTGGGGCGGGGTCGGGGTCCATGGCCCAGAGCGGGGGCCGGGTTCCGGCTGGGGCGGGGTCCGCGTTCCGGCTGGGGCGGGGGGTCCGCGTTCCGGCCGAGGCGGGGCCCGGGTTCCGGCTGGGGCGGGGGCCGGGTTTCGGCTGGGGCGGGGGGTCCGCGTTCCGGCCGAGGCGGGGCCCGGGTTCCGGCTGGGGCGGGGGCCGTGTCCCGGCCGAGGCGGGGGCCGGTGTCCCGGCTGGGGCTCGTGGGTCCGGCGGGACGCGGTGGCCCTCACTCCAGCCTGCGGCGGGATCCCACCTGGGCCCGGTCGGCCGCCTGCGCGCCCTCCGTCCAGCCCGCCTCGTCGCTCACGCCGCGCAGCCGCGTCGTGGTCGTCTCGGGGAACATGCGGTCCAGCCGGTCGGTGACCGCGACGTCCCGGCTCGCCAGGACGGGCAGCAGGTCCTCGGTCACCTGGGTCTCGGCGGCCGCCGCGAGCCGGGTGCCTATGCGGTGGGCGTAGGCGGCCAGGAAGGACTGGCGGAAGGTCTTGGTCCGTTTGCGCCCGCCCGCTCTCTGGGCCGCCTCGGCCCGCGCCATGGCGGTCGTGGCCTGCACGAGGAGCGAGGTGTACAGCAGTTCGACCGCGTCGAGTTCGGCCTCGAAGCCGACGACGGTGGAGAAGCCGAGGGGTTCGTTCCACACGGCACGGCAGTGGTTCGCGGTGGCGACGGCGTCCAGCAGGACGGCCTTGGCCTGTTCGTACGGCGGCTCGACGCCGATCCGGCAGGCGCCGGGGGCGTCGGGCGAGGGAGCACGGGCGGCCAGCAGCGCCTCGTCGACGCTGTGCCGGGCCATCAACTCCTGTGCCTTCGCGCTCAACGCCTCCGCCTCCTCCGGGAACCCGGTGGCCTCCGCCTTGGCGAGCAGCGCGCGGATGCGGCCGAGCACACGGGACTCGCCGGCCGGTGCGGCGGACGGGCGCCCGACGGGTGCGTCCAGGTGTTCGAGCGTGGGCAGCCGCAGCAGCAGGCGGTACAGCTGCAGCACGGCGGTGGCGTACGAGAAGCGGTCGGTCGGCGCCGGCTCCTCGGTGGTCAGCTCGTCGAGCTGGGCGGCCCAGCGGCGGCCGCGCGGCCGGTCGTGCGCGGCCTGGGCGCGGATCAGGGCGGCCACGAGCCGGGTCTGCGTCTCGCCCAGCTCCCGCCCCACGATCCGTACGACGTCGGCGGGCTGCCATCCGCGCTGCCACGCCGCCGACACGAACTCCCTTCCGCGCAGGCCGAGTTCGGCGTCGGACGCGGGGTCTGACGCGAGCAGGGAGGCACCCGCGTCGAGGGCGTCGTCGGAGGCGGCGTAGAGGGCGGCCCGGAAGGCGCGGTCGACGGTGCCGGACTCACCGGCCTCGCCGGCGGTCTCGGAGGTGCTGGACGTGCGGGACGTACGGGGCGGGGTCACGCATCGATCGTGCCACGAGCACCGGATTTGCCGTCCACACCCTGTGGACAACTCTGCGGGTGGTGGCAACGGGCGGTGGCACTTCCGGGTGCCGGGCCCGCGCCCGGGCGATCGCCCGCATCTTCATGTCAACCGAAGGTTGACACCCCTCGACTGTCAACTTAAGGTTGACATATGACGAACCCCATCCGGTCGACGGTCCGTCTCGACGACCTCATCTCGGCCATCAAGAAGGTCCACCAGGAACCCCTCGAACAGCTCCAGGACGCCGTACTCGCCGGCGAGCACCTCGGCGAGGTGGCCGACCACCTCATCGGGCACTTCGTCGACCAGGCCCGCCGCTCCGGCGCCTCCTGGACCGACATCGGCGCGAGCATGGGCGTCACCCGGCAGGCCGCGCAGAAGCGGTTCGTGCCCAAGGAGTCCGCCGACCTCGACCCCAGTCAGGGCTTCAGCCGCTACACGCCCCGCGCGCGGCAGGTCGTCATGGCCGCCCACGAGGCCGCCAAGTCGGCGAAGAGCGCCGAGGGGCTGCCCGCGCACCTCGTCCTGGGCCTGCTCACCGAGCCGGAGGCGCTGGCCTCCAAGGCGATCCAGGAACAGGGCGTCACCCTGGAGGCGGTCCGCCGGGCCGCGACCGCCGCCCTGCCGCCGGCGTCCGCCGACGCACCCGACCTCGTCCCCTACGGCCCGGCCGCCAAGAAGGCCCTGGAACTCACCTTCCGCGAGGCCCTGCGGCTGGGCCACAACTACATCGGCACCGAGCACATCCTGCTGGCCCTGCTGGAGCTGGAGAACGGCGAGGGCCCGCTGAGCGGACTCGGCCTGGACAAGGCGCGCACCGAGCAATACGTCGTGGGCACCGTGGAGCAGTTCCTGGCCGACCGCGAGCAGGACGGGGCCCCCTCCGAGTGATCCGCCGGGCCGCGGGCCGCGGGCGATTGTCAGAGGTGCCTGCGACACTCACGGCATGACCGACCGGTGGGCTCTCGCTCCGGCCGAGGACGGCGGCGCCGACGTCGCTCCCCTCGGCCCGGACGGGCTGCCCGCCGGACCGGTGCGCCGGGAGCCGGACCTGGCCGGGGCCGTCCGCAGCAGGCCGGACGTCACCCGGTGGGTGTGGCGGTCCACCGCGGAGGTCTACCCGCGCCTGCTCGCCGCGGGCGTGCGCGTCGAGCGGTGCTACGACATCGAGGACGCCGAGACGCTCCTGCTCGGCCACGAGGGGCACCACGGCGAGCCCCGCTCGGCCGCCGCCGCCCTGGCCAGGCTGCGCGGCGGCCCCGTACCCCCGGATCCGCCGCAGCGGCCGGCCGAACCCGGCGCCCAGTCCCCGCTCTTCGAACCGCAGGGCACGCACCTGCCGCTGACCGACCTGCTCACGGTCTACGCCGAGCAGCAGCGGCGGCACGACCGGACCGGGCACCCCGACCGCATGCACCTGCTGACCACCGCCGAGTCGGCCGGGATGCTGGTGGCGGCCGAGATGAACCAGGCGGGCCTGCCCTGGAGCGCGGACGTGCACCGCCGGGTCCTGCACGAACTGCTCGGCGAGCGGTACACGGGCGGCGGCGAGCCGCGCCGCCTGGCCGAGCTGGCCGACGAGGTGTCCGCCGCCTTCGGCCGCCGGGTGCGGCCCGATCTGCCCGCCGACGTGGTCAAGGCCTTCGCACGCGCCGGGATCAAGGTCAGGTCCACCCGCCGGTGGGAGCTGAAGTCCGTGGACCACCCGGCCGTCGCCCCGCTGCTCGAGTACAAGAAGCTGTACCGGATCTGGGTGGCCCACGGCTGGTCCTGGTTGCAGGACTGGGTGCGCGAGGGCCGGTTCCGGCCCGAGTTCCTGGCCGGCGGCACGGTCACCGGGCGGTGGGTGACCAACGGCGGCGGCGCGCTGCAGATCCCCAAGGTGATCCGGCGGGCCGTGGTCGCCGACCCGGGCTGGCGGCTGGTGGTGGCGGACGCCGATCAGATGGAACCGCGTGTGCTGGCGGCCATCTCCCGTGACCCCGGCCTGATGGAGGTGGCCGGACGCCCCGACGACCTCTACCAGTCGGTGTCCGACCGCGCCTTCTCCGGCGATCGCGGCCAGGCCAAACTGGCCGTGCTCGGCGCCGTCTACGGCCAGACCTCCGGGGACGGCCTGAAGAACCTCGCCGCGCTGCGCCGCCGCTTCCCCCGCGCGGTTGCCTACGTCGACGAGGCCGCGCGGGCGGGCGAGGAGGGCCGGCTCGTACGGACCTGGCTGGGGCGCACCTGCCCGCCCGCGGCCGGGGCGGCGGCCGACGAGGCGACGCAGGAGGCCGGCCTTCCGCAGGACGAGCCGGACGAGCAGGGCGCCGGTGGCCACGGCTGGACGCCGGGGTACGCCTCCGGCGACTCCCGGGCCCGGGGCCGCTTCGCCCGCAACTTCGTCGTTCAGGGCAGCGCCGCCGACTGGGCCCTGCTGATGCTCGCCGCGCTGCGCCGCACCTGCCGGGACATGGCGGCGGAGCTGGTCTTCTTCCAGCACGACGAGGTGATCGTGCACTGCCCCGAGGAGGAGGCCGACGCGGTCGCCGCGGCGATACGCGAGGCGGCGGATCTGGCGGGGCGCCTCACGTTCGGCCGGACGCCGGTGCGGTTCCCGTTCACGACGGCGGTGGTGAAGTGCTACGCGGACGCCAAGTGAGCGCGCGCGGAGCGGGACAGGGGGACGGGGGCAGGGCTGGGGCGGTGGCGGTGGCGGTGGCGGTGGCGGGACCGTCGTCAGACGATCGGGGGGCGGCCCAGCCGGGTGAGCCGCCAGACGGTTCGCCAGCGCATGGGGCGCCGCTCCCCCGCCGGCCGGCGCAGGCCCTCCGCGAACCCGCCGAGCCACGCCCGCAGTCCGGCGGCCGAGCGCGTCCGCAGCAGGGTGAGAAGCGTCCACACGCCGAGGTGGACCGGGATCAGGACGAGCGGCAGCCTGCGGCGGACCAGCCAGACCCGGTTGCGGGCGGTGACGCGGTAGTAGATGGCGTGCCGGGCGGGCGAGGTCTTCGGGTGCTGGAGCAGCAGCTCAGGGGCGTAGAGGATCTTCCAGCCCGCGTCGGCGGCCCGCCAGGCCAGGTCCGTCTCCTCGTGCGCGAAGAAGAATTCCGCGGGCCAGTCGCCGGTCTGGTCGAGCATCGGCATGCTCAGGGCGTGCCCGCCGCCGAGGAACCCGGTGACGTAGCCGCCGCGCATCGGGTCGGCGGAGCCGAGCCGGGGAACGTGCCGCTGCTGGGTCTCGCCGCGCTCGTCGGCGATGCGGAAGCCCACGATGCCGAGCCGCGGATCGGCGGCGTACAGGTCCCGGACGCGGCGCAGCACGTCCGCGTCGACGAGCAGCCCGTCGTCGTCGAGTTCCACGACCACGTCGACGTCGCCGAACTCGCGGAGCCGGGCGAGGGCGACGTTGCGGCCGCCGGGGCAGCCGAGGTTGTCGTCGACGTCGATGGTGGTGACCTCGCCGGGCAGGGAGAGGCGGTGCGCGAACTCGGGCAGCCGGCAGCCGTTGCCGACGATCACGATGCGGGCGGGCGCGAGGTCCTGCTTGGCCACGGACTCCAGCAGGGCGTCGACCTCGTCGGGCCGGTTCCCCATGGTCACCACGGCGACGGCGATCCTCGGCTCCACCGCTTCCACCACCTCTGCTCACCCCATCCGGCGACGGCGGACCCGTACTCCACCGCACGGCGCCCTGCTCCTCGTTCACCAAGATGTTGCCTCATTTCCGCCGGTTGTCCCGACGCGACATCGCTTTGCCGCCTCTTTCCGGCGTCCTACCGCGACTCACCCGGCGGCCGCTCCTGCGGTACCCCTGGAGAGCCAAGGAACCGTGGAGCCGTGGAGCCAAGGGGCCAAGGAGCCAAGGAGCCAAGGGGCCAAGGGGCCACGGAGATCCACTACCGGACCGGAACACCGAACCCGCAGGAGGAACGACAGACATGCGACTGCGCTGCGCTGTGCTCGACGACTTCCAGAACGCCGCGCTCACCGCCGCCGACTGGTCACCGCTGAGCGACCGGGTGGACGTCGTCCCGTACACCGAGCACTTCGCCACGGAGGACGCGCTGGCCGAGGCGCTCGCCGACGCCGACATCGTGGTGACCCTGCGCGAGCGGGTCGCCTTCCCGGCCTCCCTCCTGAACCGGCTGCCGCGCCTGAAACTGCTGATCGCCTCCGGCATGCGCAACTCGGTCATCGACCACGCGGCGGCGCGCGCAGGCGGCGTGACCGTCTGCGGCACCCAGTCCTCCTCCACCCCGCCGGTGGAGCTGACCTGGGCCCTGCTGCTCGGGCTGGCCCGCGGGGTCGTCCAGGAGAGCAACGCGCTGCGCGGCGGCGGCCCCTGGCAGTCCACCGTGGGCGCCGACCTGCACGGCCGCCGCCTCGGCCTGCTCGGACTCGGCAAGATCGGCAGCCGGGTCGCCCACGTGGGGCTCGCCTTCGGCATGGAGGTCGCGGCGTGGAGCCAGAACCTCACGAAGGAACGGGCCGACGAGGTGGGCGTGACCCTGGCCCCGAGCAAGGAGGACCTGCTGTCGGACGCCGACTTCGTCTCCGTCCACCTCGCCCTGAGCGACCGCACCCGCGGACTGCTCGGCCCCCGTGAACTGGCCCTCCTGAAACCGACGGCGTACCTCGTCAACACCTCCCGTGCCGCCATCGTCGACCAGGAAGCGCTGCTCACGGCGTTGCGCGAGGGAAGAATCGCCGGGGCGGGCATCGACGTCTTCGACACCGAACCGCTGCCCGCGGACCACCCGATGCGCACCGCGCCGCGCCTGCTGGCCACCCCGCACCTCGGCTACGTCTCCCAGGCGAACTACGCGCGCTGCTACGGGCAGGCGGTGGAGGACATCGAGGCATACCTGGCGGGGAGCCCGGTCCGGGTGCTCGGCTGACCCGGCCCCGCCCTCCCCTCGATAGCATCGGGTGGGCGACGAGGAGGGGAGCGGCGGGGATGGGCGGGACGGCGCGACTGCGCGTACCGGTGGGCGAGGACGCGGAGCGGTGGATCACCCGGGCGGGCTGCCGTCGCATCCTGTTCATCGTCCACAACGTGACCTCGGCCACCCGCCTGCTGGACACACTCCCGCTGTTCGACGGCGATCTACGCGTGCAGTTGTTCGCGACGTGCACGGGCTCCTCGCCCTTCCTCGCCGGCGTACCGGAGCTGCTGGCGCGGGCAGGGCTGCCCGTCCTCCCCTGGGAGCAGGCCAAGGAGACCGAGTTCGACCTGGCGGTCTCGGCCAGCTACGGGGGCGAACTAGCCGCTTTCCAGGGCAAGTTGGCGGTCTTGTCACATGGCGTTGGATACAATAAGAAACTGGCGTCACCGAGCACCGAGCACCGAGCACCGAGCACCGAGCACCGAGCACCGAGCACCGAGCACCGAGCACCGGTCTTCGGTATGTCGCCGGACTGGCTGCTCGATGACGGGCGTCCGCTCGCGACCGCGACCGTGCTGTCCCACCCCGAACAGCTGGAGAGGCTGAGGGCGTACTGCCCCGAGGCGGCGCCCACGGCGGTACTCGCCGGCGACCCCTGTTACGACCGCATCCTCGCCGCACTCCCCCGGCGCGACAGTTTCCGCCGCGCGCTGGGCGTCGGTCCGGGCCGTCGGCTGATCGTGCTCAACTCCACCTGGTCGACGGGCGCGCTCTTCGGCGCCACCACCGGAACCGGCGAGGAACACGGAACCGGTGGCAGGGACACTGCCGGCCGGGGAAGCGGGGCCCGCCGGGAAGGCGCGGCCGGCGACCTGCTGCCCTGGTTGCTCTCACGGCTGGCCGCCGAACTGCCCGCCGACGAGTACCGCGTCGCCGCCGTCCTCCACCCCAACATCTGGTACGGCCACGGCCCGGGACAGGTCCGGGCCTGGCTCGACCACGCCCGCCAGGCGGGCCTGGACGCCGTCGCGCCCCTCGACGGCTGGCGCCAGGCCCTGATCGCGGCCGACTGCGTGATCGGGGACCACGGCAGCGTGACGTACTACGCGGCGTCGATCGGTGTCCCCGTCCTCCTCGGGGCCTTCCCCGAGGACGCCCTCGACCCGCACTCCCCCGTCGCCGCCCTCGGCCGTACCGCTCCCCGGCTCGTCCGGCGCGGCGGGCCGGACGCGCTGCGGACCCAGATCGACCAGGTCATCGCCGCCCACGAGCCGGACCGGTACCGCGAACTGGCGGCGCAGACGACGTCGTCACCGGGCGAGTCGGGCGCGCTCCTGCGCCGCCTGTTCTACCGGCTCATGGACCTGCCCGAGCCCCGCGGCCTCCCGGCCCTGCTCGACCCCCTGCCCCTGCCGCCGTTCACACCGCCCCGGTACACGGCTCCGGTCCGCGTACTGACACGAGTGCTCGGCGGAGACCCGCCGGAGGTCACGGTGGTCCGCCGCGCCACCGCCGACGAGGACGGCCCCGAGCACCTCGACGCCGCCCACACGGTGGTCGACGAGGACACGAGACACGCGGGACGGCTGGGTATCGCCGATGTCGTCGTGCGGTACGGCGCCGCGGACGATCCGCGGGTCGGGCCCCCGGGCGCCTGGACGGCACAGACGCTCGCCCGGTACCCGTACTGCGGCATGGCCGTCTACGTCGACGGAGTCGACCGCTGTGTCGTCGGCACCCGCGAGGACGCCCCCGTACGGCTGACGGCGGCCCCGGACTCGGACGGCAGGCCCGATCTGTGCGATCCGGCGGCCTACGCGTCCGCGCTGTACGCCTGGACCACCGGCGGCAAGCCGCTGCCCGAGGCCGCGTGGGACCTCGTCGTACGGACCGGGGACACGGTCCACCGCGTACGGGTCGAGCCCCTTCGACCGGTGCGGTGACGAGGTCCGGTGGGAAGGCGGACGCATGCGACGGAGTCGGTGCTCAGGACTCCGGCCCGGCCGACCGGGTCCGTCCGGCCGACCGGGCCCGTAGGCGGGCCAGGGCCTGCTGGTCGTCACCGCGCTCGTGGAGAAGCGCCGCGGCCCGCAGGTCCTCCCGCTCCGCCTCCGTGCGGCCCGCGCGGTGATGGCATCCGGCTCTCAGCTCCAGGGCGAAGGCGAGTTGCGGTTCCGCGCCCTCGGCGCTCATCGTGTCGACCGCCTTGTCCAGGCACACCAGGGCGAGTTCCGTGTCCCGCGCGTCCAGGTGCGTCTCCCCGAGGCTCATGTACACGCGGCCCTCGTTGTAGCGGTCACCGCCGCGGGGCAGTTCGCGGAACCGCACGAGCGCGGCGTTGAGCCGGGCGACCGCCTCGGCGGTGCGGCCCTGCTTGGCCTGCGCGCGGCCGGTGTGGTGGTCCAGCAGGGCGCGGGCGCGCGGCAGATCCGCCCAGCCCTGGTCGCCCTCCCCGATCCGGTCCAGGATCCGGCCGGCCTCCCCGAAGGCCTGTTCGGCGTCCGCCCACCGCCACTGCTTGAGGTGGAGCAGCCCCAGGGCCTCCACCGCGCTGGCCTTCCCGCGGTGGTGCCCGCAGTCCTCCTCCGCGATGGCCGCCTCCGTCAGGGCCCGCTCCGCGTCGGCCGCACGCCCGAGCCCCATGAACGCGAAGGCGAGTTGCACCAGCACACGGCCCACGGCCCGCCGGTCGCCGAACTCGGCGGCGCCGCGCCGGGCCGCCGCCACGCCCAGCAGGTGGGTGTCGGCCCACTGTTCGTGGAAACCGAGCCGCAGGTGCAGCCCCCACATCGCCTCGCACAGCTGCCACACGAGGTCGTCGAAACCGTGGTGCGCGGCGGCACGCACGGCCGCCGCGAGGTTCTCGCGCTCCGCACGCAGCTCCCGCAGCGCGCGCTTGCCGTCCTCCGGGTCCCGGTGGTCCGGCAGGGTGAGCGAGGCGTAGGCGGGGCCGAGCCGCCACCGGGACGGGATGACCCGGAAGTCGGCGCCCGCCGCGAACCTGAGCTGCCCGACCGCGACCCGGCGGACGGCGGTGGCCATCCGTCCGTGCCCGTCCTCCGTGACGGCCAGGTCGTGGGCGAAGGCCCGTGCCACGTCGTGGAACCGGTAACGCTCCTGTGCCACTTCCTCCAGCAGGTGCACATCGGCCAGTTGCTCCAGCAACCGGCGCGCCTCGCCCTCCTCGACGTCGGCCGCCAGCGCCGCGCAGCGCACCGTGACCTCCGGCCAGGGCCAGACGGCGATCGCCCGGTAGAGGGCGGCGCACTCGGGTGCCAGTTCGCGGTACGCACCGTCATGCGCGAGCCGCACCGGGTCCCGCGGTTCCCCCTCCCGCATCGCCTGCCCCTCCTGCCCGTCCTGTCCGCCCGGTCCCGCCTGCCCTTCCTGACCGGAGCCGGAACGCCGTTCCGACAACTGCCGCGCCACCCGTTCCCACGCCAGGTGCTCCCGTACGGCCAGACGCGCGCCCGTGGTGCACAGGGCCAGCGGGACTCCGCCGGTGCCCTCGGCCACGGCCCGGACGCCCGCCTCCGCGTCCGCCGCCCGCTCCTGCCCGACGATGCGGGTGAGCAGGCGGACCGAGTCCGCCGTCGAGAGCGGGGGCACGGTGAGGTGACGGGCCCCGGTGGCGGCCACGAGCCGGTCCAGTCTGCGCCGGCTCGTCACCAGGACCAGACAGTCGGGGGAGGCCGGTAGCAGGGGGACGACCTGGGCGTCGGAATGGGCGTTGTCCAGCACGAGCACCATGCGCCGCCCGGCCGTACGGTCCCGGTAGAGGTCCCGCTGACGCGCCTCGTCGCCGGGCACCATGGCGGCCGGCACGCCGAGCCGTTCGAGGAAGCGGGCCAGCACCTCGGACGGCGCGAGCGCCGTGCCCGCGGACGCTCCGGCCAGGTCCACGTGGAGCGCGCCGTCCGGGAACCGGTCGGCCAGGAGGTGCGCGCAGTTGACCGCGGCGGCGGTCTTGCCGATGCCGCCCGGCCCGGTGAGGACGGCGACCGCCGGGGCGCCGTGCGGGCGCCCGGTGTCGTCGAGCAGCGCGGTGACCGCGGCCGTCAGGTCCTCGCGGTCCGTGAAGACCGCGGTGGCCGGTGGCAGCATCCGGGGGCGGACGGCTCCGTACGCCCCGGCGGGCACCGCCTGTGGGCCGACCCAGGACGCCTCGTCGAGCCACTGCGCCACCTCGCGGGCGAACTCGGGCGACCTGCGGGCGACTTCCGTCAGCCATGCCGCCGCCGCGCGCTGCTCGTCCTCGGTCACCGGCAGCGTGGGGGCCGCGCCGGCGACCGCCCGCGGCCCGGCCGCCCGGGGCTCACCCGACCTCGGCGCGGTGCGCGCCGACGCCCCCTGCTCGGCGCGCGCCCGGTTCAGCAGTCCGAACAGGGTCTCCGAGGACCGCCGGCCCATCTCCCCGCCCGCCCCGGACAGCGCGCCCGAGGCGACCGTCCCGACGGCCGACAGCACCACTCCCATGAAGGGTTCCACGCAAGACTCCCCCAACTCGCCGCTGCGCAGATCGTATCGACCCCGTCCTACCCGCCAGAAGACGTCGCGCGGCGCACATCGAGCACCGCGATCACCCGCACGTCACGGTCAGCCGCACATGAGGCAGCACCGCCGGAGGCGGCCTACCCACAGCCCCCCACTGGGACCCCTTGGGCCCCGCCCCGGAGCCGTCTCGGACCCGACAGGCCCGATTCCCGGCGGGAGGGCAGCGGGTTAGACCACGCAGCGATCATGAAAGCGAGAAAGACCCAGGTCACAGTGAGTGACCTGGGTCTTTCCAAGGGAGCCGCTTTCGGGATTCGAACCCGAGACCTACGCATTACGAGGGCCTGCAAGATCATCCCGAGTGGTGCTGGACGATGCCGCAGAATCCCGTTTCCCCAGGTCAGAGGCGTCCGACCGTGATCATCATGATGCTGGGTCCACCCTAGTGCCACTCAGTCCGCTCACGCAGCGCTCACGCACAGGACCTGGGCATGCACACTGGCCCCATGAGTGCTCAGAAGTCCAGAGGGTCACTCTGGGCAAGATCGTTAGTGATGTCGGGAGCACCTGCCGCCCACGGCCAGTTCGGGTTGCCGTGCCTCCGGAAGAGGAAGGACCGATCCGCAAGGAACAGCTTTCGGCTGGACTTGTTGTAAGTGAGCACAAGAGGCTGCACGCCGATCTTCAACTTGCAGACTGTCGATGCGGTCGAGGGCCTGCGTCAGGTCCGAGGCCCGGATTGCAGCCCCACCGGGATGAGATGCGATCCGCTGCAGCAGGACTGCAGAGTCGATGCCGTCGAGCAGCTCTTGGTCGCTGGCATCGGTGACGGCCTCGAGCAGGTGCCTGTAGACCTCAAGCCCTTGCGGAAGTCGGCGCATCCCTCGGACGAAGTTGTCAGCGAAAGTCTCGAAACGCCCCTCCATCTGATCAGCGACAGCTTGACGAGCCGCAGCGAGGGAGGCGCCAACATCGAGGGTCCGTCGTGCGCCTCCGAACCCCGGCGAAGTCGCTGAAGCACCCCACGTTCCCCGACGCCTCCTTGACCAACTCTGCGATCAAGGCTGCCGAGAAAGTGATCTTCAAAGCGTCGGCACCCTGAACAAGAACTCCGGCGAGAAGCCGTCCCCCGTGATGGTCTGGACGCCGAAACACACTGGCGCCTTCCTCGACTTCGTCGCCGAGGACCGGCTGTACGCGATGTGGCACCTGATCGCCTTCCGCGGCCTGCGGCGCGGGGAGGTGTGCGGGCAGCCCTGGTCGGAGACCAACCTCGACCGGCACTCCCTCACCGTCACCGGCCAGCTCGTCCAGGACGGCTGGGAAGTCGAGGCGTCGGAGCCGAAGACGGACAGCGGCTTCCGTACCGTCGCCCTGGACGATGACACGGTCGACGTCCTGGAGCGGCACCGTAAGCAGCAGGAGACCGACCGTGCGGAGTGGGGGGCGGCCTGGGTGAACACCGGCCTCGTCTTCACCCAGGGGGACGGCTCCTGGCTCCACCCGGGCAAGGTCACCGACCTCTTCGAGCGGCTTGTCGCCGCCTCCGGTCTGCCGCCGATCCGGCTGCACGACCTCCGGCACGGCGCGGCCACGCTCATGCTGGCCGCCGACATCGACATCAAGATCGTGTCGGACACACTCGGGCACAGCGACACCCGGATCACACGCGACATCTACCAGAGCGTGCTCCCCCACGTCGGCAAGAGCGCCGCCGAGGCCACCGCGAAGCTCGTCCCCCTCCAGCGCAAGGCCGAGCAAGAAGCGCAGGTCCGCCAGGCCGCCAAGGAGGCGAAGAAGGCCCAGAAGGCGAAGGCCAAGCGGAAGAAGAAGGCCAAGGCCAAGAAGGCCACGAAGAAGGGCTGACGGCCGCTCTGCTCACGCGAACAAGCCTACGGCGCCGCAGCCGTGCGCCCAGCCATGCCCAAGCAACAGAAAGGCCAGGTCCAGATGGCGTCTGACCTGGCCTTCCCGGAGCCGCTTTCGGGATAGTTCGAAATCCTTACTTACGTCAGCATCATCGCTTCTGGCGCTTCGTCGTCCCAGTCGAGACCGAACCTGTACGGAGCACCAAGATTGCGCAGCTTCTCCCCTCGTTGAGTGATGAGCCGCCTTACATCCCCGGCCAGGACATCGCGCACGCCCGACCATGCCTCGCTCGGGACAGCTGGAGCCACAGGTACATTCCGCCGCAGCTCAGCCTCGGCGGCGTCTCCACGCTCATGTATCCACCGGCCATCCTGCTGCCATCTGATCCACCGGGAGCTTCGGATCGCGTTCTTCAGCGAGGCCACGTTGTACCGATATCCGAGTTGCTTCAGGCAGTAGTCCAACGCATCGACTGTCATGGGCTCCTCCGCCGCCAGGAGAACCAGCCGGCTCACCCCCTCCAAGTTCCGTGGGCCAGGCAAGGGGCCGTGCCGGTACAGACCGTACGTTCCCTGTCCGGCCCAGCAGAAGCGCTGGTCGGGTGCGAGCACTGCGGTGGCACTCGGGACGGCGATCTCACATCCGTAATCACGCTGGGCCAGGCGGACGAAGTCGCGGACGTGGAGCGGTGAGCGGACCGAGCAGGCGATCGCGTACATGATCTCCGAACGGCTCGCCCAGCGCGGTCCGCCGCATCCGCAGCGCTTCTTCTCCCAGGGCGACAGGCGGTCTCCGCACAGCCGGCAGGCGTCCGTCGTCACGTCGGCTCTCCACGGCACGGCCATAACCGGCTCATCCCGCGCTCCAGTCGAGGGTCATGGACACCGGTCCCGTCACGACGGGGCCGATGTCCTCGTCGGTGTCCGGTCCCACCGCGTCCAGGTATCGCATGACGTCCTGCTCGTCGATGGTCACCAGGTTGTCCCCCGACGCGGCCTCGATAAGACCATGCGCCTTGCGCAGCACGTCACGCGGCTTGCGGTTAGACCGGCTAAACAGCGCCGAGACCGCGTCCATAGTGAACGGGTACACGTCGTCGCGTGGCCGGTCATCGCTCTTGCGAGCGGCGGCAAGGTACTTGGAGAGGAGTTTGACGGCCGAGTCGAGGTCGCGCAGCGCCGGCAGAACCACGATCCGGTGCTTGTTAGCCTCCGAGACCTCGAAGGTCGGCAGATCCGCCAGTTCCCAGGCCGTACCGATGGTGAGCGCCGCCCGGGGGTGCATGGTGACGACGATGCTAAGCATGTCGGCCATCGGCAGCGTTTCGAGGATGATGTCGCGGAACCGTTCGGTTTCGAGATCGCGCTTGGCCTTCGCCGTGGTGGTGCTCGCAAGATCCTCCAGCTGGTCACAGCACAGCAGGACGTGCTTCATGCCCGCGGCCGCCGCGAAGAGGAGGAACGTCGCGAGGTACACGGCGCCGTTCCGGGTGCGCGAAGCGGGCTTGACCTTGTCCAGGTAATCCTGGGCCACCGTCGGATCGGCGTCGCACAGGGCCAGGATGAGCTTGTCATCCGGCGGTCCCAGAGTGCGGCCCCGCAGGTCTCGATGCTGCTCGACCACGATCTTGGCCAGGCTCTGCGGATCGTCGGTCGCGGTCCGGGCGACGAACGCCTCGCGCAGGCGCTGCACGAGCGTGGGGCCCGCGTCGTCCACGCGGAAGTCCGTCGCGTACTCGACGGCGGTGAAGAGGGCCGCACTCAGGGACCGGATCTGGGCAGTGTCGAAGCTCGTCAGTAGCCCGCAGATCGGCTCCTCGGCGGCGTCCTCCTCATCGAGCCCGCAGCTCAGATATGCGGCGCGGCCGAAGTCCTCGTTGAGGCTGCCCGTCAGGTGCTGCATGAGCACGGACTTCCCGAAGCCGCGGGCGTCTGAGTCCCCCGGCCCGGTTCCGGTCGACCACAGGTAACCGAACCGGAGTCCGGAGAAGGCCGCCCCGAGCACGAACTTCTCGACGGCTTCTTCGAGTTTGTCCGCGTTTACGTCGGGCTCGTAGAGCAGTCCGTTCTCGCGCAGGTCGGCGCCGCCCAGGCGGGCGATGCCGGTGGTCGGGAAGGGGTTGTTGCGCAGCCCCCATTGCCTCTTCAGCCAGACGGGGCCCGCACTGCGGGTGGAGGCGGTCATCGGGTCAGGTCTCCTCGGTGGTGGTCGAAGGGGTGAGGTGGGCGGAGGCTTCCGGAGCGACGCTGATGACGTTGAACACGCGCCGGAGCCCGCTCGCGCTGGGAATGATCAGGGGCTTGGTCGAGGCGGGGGCGCCCCGCATCGATGCCTGATCGAGGTGAATGCGCAGGCCGAGGCCGGGGTGCTCGCCAGCAAGGGCTTCGCGCAGCGCCCGGTCGAACTCGTCGTCGCTGATCCGCTGCTTCCAGCAGACGGCCGCACGGAGCTGCCAGACCGGCAGGTACATGCCTCCAGCCGCGTCGGAACGCTGCTCGCGCCAGACTGCCCAGAGGGCGTCCAGAGCGGCCCGACGCACCTCTTTACCGACTCGTCGCCTGATCTCCACGGAAGCGTCGCTCCCCGTGACCAGAGCGGTGGACCAGAGCCGCATCGCCGACGGGCCCGGCGCGTAGTAGCTGAAGTTGGCCAGCCCCAGGAACCGCGTCCACCTGCGCAGCAGCTCGAGGCTGATGTAGTCCAGGGGACAGCCAGCCGCGCTGAACACCAGCCGGGACATGGCCTCCTCACAGGTGGTGGCGAACTGCTTCCGGCTGAGCTCCTTCTGCCTGGCACGCGCCCGCTCCTCGATCCGGCGGACGTAGCCGCGGACACCCTCGCTGATGGCTTCGGGCGGGGCAACCCAGCCGAGCACGCCCTGAGCCGCCGCCTCCGTGGCGAAGTCGACGAAGGCGTCGAGATAAACCGCGTTGGACCGGTACCCGGAGGCACTGAACCTGAGGAGCGGAATCGTCAGGTGCTCAACCTCACTGTCCGGCCGGGCCCCCAGCAGACGCAGGAAGCCCTCGAACTGCGGATGCGTGGAGAGCAGCACACCAGTAAGTGCGTTGTACGCCGCACGCCGGTCGCTGGCGACCAGCGCCGCCCACGTCTCACCCGCCGAGGTGAGGGTGAACACCGAATCGGAGTGGGCGTAGGCAGAGCTGGGCCCAGAGGGAAGGATGTGCTTCTCGACCCAGCCGAGCCGCATGAGTTCCTTGAGGACGTCGACGGTGTTGTGGACATGCTTCTTCGTGTCCGCCCTTGTCAGCTCCCACTTCCTGGCGGAGTACGAGCCGTCGGTGTCCCCGTCCCGCGCCACCGCAGCAGCACGATCGACAAGGGCACGGCGGACCTGCTCGAATGTCGCCCCCTGCGCGACATTGCCGAGGGCGACCTCGATGTAGGTGAGGTCCTGCAGCCGCGGAATGCCCACTCCCCCGACGCTCATCGTTGCGCTCCGTGGAGCACAGCAGCTGTGAGACGGGGCCGTGCCGGCGACTGATGTCCCGGCCACACCCCTGGGGGCGTGAAGCAGATGAGGCGCATCAATGCTCCGATGACGAGAATGGCGTGGTGGATGACCCCACTGTCACCTCAACCAGCTCGCACAACAAGGGAGTTATTGATGCTTGCGTCCTCATGGGGCATGAGAGCCGGAACATTCTTATATGAGGGCAAGGTCAGCGGGCGTGACCGCCCTCCACAGCAACACTGTGCGTGAACAGCGGCCCCGCACCGAACCGAGATCACCACTCCGAGCGGCCGGGCGGCGGCGAGCGCCCGCCGCCCCACAGGCAAGCCTCGGCGGAGGCTCGCTCACGCAAGCAAACCTGCGGCACCCCGGCCGCACGCCCGCCGATGTCTGGGCAACAGAAAAGGCCAGGTCAGACGATGCCTGACCTGGCCTTTCTCTGAGCCGCTTTCGGGATTCGAACCCGAGACCTACGCATTACGAGTGCGTTGCTCTGGCCATCTGAGCTAAAGCGGCGTGCTGGCCACACCATGGTGCGATCGGCAACGTCCGTAAGTCTACACAGTTTCGTGTGGTGCTTCGTACCCGCCCCGGAGGGGGTGCCCCGAGGCGGGTGGGAGCGGCTATGAGCAGCGCTTTCCCCGGGACGGCGGGGTGCCGCGGAGCAGGTAGGCGTCAATCGCGGTGTCGATGCAGCGGCTGCCGCGGCCGAAGGCGGTGTGACCGTCGCCGTCGTAGGTCAGGAGGCGGGCGGAGGAGAGCTGGCCGGCGAGCGACCGGGCCCAGCGGTAGGGGGTGGCCGGGTCACGGGTGGTGCCGACCACCACGATGGGCGCCGCGCCCTTCGCCTCGATGCGGTGCGGGGCACCGGTGGGCTTCACCGGCCAGTACGCGCAGTTCAGGGACGCCCAGGCGAGGCCCCTGCCGAAGACCGGGGACGCCTTCTCGAACGTGGGGAGGGCCTTCTCCACCTGCGCGGGGGTGGAGAAGGACGGGGGGAGGTCGAGGCAGTTCACGGCGGCGTTGGCGTACATCAGGTTGTTGTAGTGGCCGCCGGAGTCGCGTTCGTAGTAGCTGTCGGAGAGGGCCAGCAGGGCGGCGCCGTCGCCGTCCTTCATCGCCGAGTCCAGCGACCCGCGCAGCCGCGGCCACGCGGACTGGTCGTACATCGCTGCGATCACCCCGGTCGTGGCGAGCGCCTCGCCGAGGTCGCGGCCGTCCGGGTCCCCGGTGTGGATCGGGTGCGCGTCGAGCTTCCGGAAGAAGGCCGCCAGGTGGTCGCCGGCCTGCTTCGGCGTCGTGCCGCGGCCACCGAGCGGGCAGTCACTCTGCGTCACGCAGTCCTTCGCGAACGACTGGAACGCCGTCTCGAATCCCGCCGTCTGGTCCAGGTTCATCCGCGCCGCGGTCAGCGACGGGTCCAACGCGCCGTCGAGCACGAGGCGACCCACCCGGTCCGGGAACAGCCCGGCGTACGTCGCCCCCAGGAACGTCCCGTACGACGCCCCCACATAGGTCAGCCGGCGGTCGCCGAGGACGGCCCGCAGGATGTCCATGTCGCGGGCGGCCTCGACTGTGGAGACGTGCCGCAGCAACCGGGGAGCGTGCGCGCCGCAGCCCTCGGCGAACTTCCGGTACGCGCCCACCAGCGCGTCGGTCTCCCCGCGGTCGTCCGGGGTGACGTCGATCTGCGTGTACGAGTCCATCTCCCGGTCGCCCAGGCACTCGACGGGCTCGCTGCGGGCGACCCCGCGCGGGTCCATCGCCACCATGTCGTAGCGGGCGCGGACCTCGGCCGGGTAGCCGAGCCCGGCGAACTGCTGCAGGTAGCCGATGGCCGAACCGCCCGGCCCGCCCGGGTTCAACATGAGCGAGCCCAGCCGGCTGCCCGGTCCCGTGGCCTTCTTCCTGGCCACGGCCAGCCGCACGTCGCCCGCCGACGGCTTGGCGTAGTCCAGCGGCGCCTTCAGCGTGGCGCACTGGAAACCGGGCGCCCCGCAGTCGCGCCACGTCAGCTTCTGCCCGTAGTACGGCGTCAGCGCGGACGGCGTGGAGCGCGGCAGTGCCGCGAGCACCGCCTCCGCCGCGGGCGCGGGCTGGTGCCGCGGCTCCCCGGCGGAACAGGCCGGTACGAGGAGTGCGGCGGCTGAGAGGAGCGCGACGAGGCCGGCACCGGTGCGGGGACGGCTCGGCGAGTCGGTGAAGGGTGGTGCGGTCGGGCGTGCGGTGGTGGTCATGGGGCCGCTCAGCTGGTCGTTCTGGGGGTCGCTCGGAAGGTCGCTCGGACGGAGGGCGCGCCTGAAGTACATCGAGCGAGCGTAACTCTCCGCGATCACATACGTACGTTTTGTCCGCGCTGTGCCCCGTACGAGTGACCCCCGGCGCGACGAGCGCTACCGAGAGTGAAGAAGTGGCGGCGGGTCGGGGCGACCGTCAGCCGTCAGCCGTCTCAAGCGTCAGGAGTCACGCGTCAGGCGTCAGGCGTCAGGCGTCAGGCGTCAGCCGGATCTGAGGGCCATCGTCATGGCCTCCACAGCCAGCAGTGGGGCCACGTTGCGGTCGAGGGCGTCGCGGCAGGCGGCGATCGCCTCTATGCGACGCAGCGTGGCCTCCGGGGAACTCCCCCGGGCGATCCGCTCCAGGGTGTCCTCCACGTCCGAGTTGGCGATCGCCACCCGGGAGCCGAGCTGGAGGGCCAGGACGTCGCGGTAGAGGGCGGTGAGGCCGGTCAGGGCGAGGTCGAGGCTGTCGCGCTGCGTCCGGGTGCGGCGGCGCTTCTGCTTGTCCTCCAGGTCCTTCATCACGCCCGCCGTGCCGCGTGGCAGCCGGCCGCCCTGGGCCGCGCCCAGCGCCGCCTTCAGCTCCTCGGTCTCCTTGGTGTCCGTCTCCTCGGCGAGCGCCTTCGCGTCGTCCGCGGCGGCGTCGACCAGTTCCTGGGCGGCCTTGAGGCAACCGCCGATCTCGTCGAGGCGGAGCGGGAGCTTCAGCACGGTGGCGCGGCGCTCGCGCGCGGCCGGGTCCGTGGCCAGGCGGCGGGCCCGGTCGATGTGCCCCTGCGTGGCGCGGGCGGCGGCAGCGGCGACGTCCGGCTCGACACCGTCACGGCGTACGAGCATGTCGGCGACCGCGTCCACGGAGGGGGTGCGCAGGTTCAGGTGGCGGCAGCGGGAGCGGATCGTGGGCAGGACGTCCTCGACCGACGGGGCGCACAGGAGCCACACCGTGCGGGGGGCGGGCTCCTCCACCGCCTTCAGCACGGCGTTGGCGGACTTCTCGTTCAGCCGCTCGGCGTCCTCCACCAGGATCACCTGCCAGCGGCCGTTCGCCGGGGAGGTGAACGACTTGCGGACGGTGTCCCGCATGTCGTCGACGAGGATCTGCGCGCCGACGGCGGCGACTGTGGAGACGTCGGCGTGGGTGCCGACCAGCGCCGTGTGACAGCCGTCGCAGAAGCCGCAGCCGGGGGTGCCGCCGAGAGCGCGGTCGGGGCTGACGCACTGCAACGCGGCGGCGAAGGAGCGTGCCGTCTGCGTGATCCCCGCGCCGGGTGGGCCGGTGAACAGCCACGCGTGCGTCATCTTCGACGCCTCGGGCGGCGGGGTACCGGTGACGGCCGCCGTGACCAGGGCGTCGGCGTCCCGGGCAGCGGCGGCCAACTGCTCGCTGACCTTCTCCTGCCCGACGAGGTCGTCCCACACGCTCATGGGTCACGCCGCCCTTTCGTCATGGTTCATGGTGCGGGATCCATTGTGCGGGGAGCCACTGACAACGGGGCGAGGGCGGGGCGGGGGCGGGGCGGAGGTGCGGCTGGGGTGCTGGGGTGCGGCTGGCTGGGGGCACGGGCGGCCCGTACGGCAGTTCGACGCTCGCCCGGCCCGGTGCCCTCGCGCTCCGGGCCCGGCAGTCCCGCATGCCGGACCCGCCCCCGCCGACGCACGCCGTCTGCCCGGCTGACACCGTCAACCCGGCGCACGCCGTCAGTCCGGCACTCGCCCTCAGCCCCGCGCTCCTCGTCAGCCCCTGCGTCCGCGGCCCCGGCCGTCTCCGGGGCCCTCACCGCGCCCGCGGGTGCGGCCGTCGTCGTACTCCTCGTACTCCTCCTCGCCCTGATGCGGACCCAGCAGTTCGTCCGCCAGGGTCGGCAGGTCGTCGAGCGGCGTCTCCTCGGCCCAGTCCGGCCGCGGTCGTGCCGGGCGTGCGTCCCCGGCGTGCCCGTCGGCCTCGAACTGCGGCAGTTCGCGCGTCCTGTCGTCGGAGCCGTCGGGCCGGACGGACGACACTCGCTCGTCCCGGAAGAACCCCGGCGGGACCCGGTCCGAGATGTCCCCGCCCCGCACGTCCGCGGGGCCCGCGTCCCGCACCGGGGGCAGCACGGTGGTCTCGTCGGCGGCCCCGGTGGGCACACCGGCACCCGTGTCACCGCCGTCGGCGGGCACCTGCGGCAGGACCGCCGTCTCGTCCGCCGAGCCGGCGGGCGCCGACGGGGTCCCGGAAGCCTCCGGCCGGATCGGCGGCTGCGGCAGTTCGGCCGTGACCTCCGCCTCGGACTCCGGCCCGGCGTTTCCGCCGGAGGCGCCACCCCCGCCCCCCCGGCCACCCGCAGCGCCCGGAGCGCCGGACCCGCCGGGTCCACCCGCGACACCGTCGCGCCCGCCCCGGTCACCCCACGGGTCACGCATGTCACGCACGTCACGCACCGCCGGCAGGACCGCCGTCTCGTCCGGCGTCGCGTCCGTGGCCCCTTCCGGTCCCGGGCTCCCCGCACTCGCAGGGCTCACCAGCGGCGTCGGCACGGTCGCCGCGTCCGACGGCGGTGCGGAGGCGGCGGGGGGCGTCGGCCTGCGGGGGCCGGTCTGCGCCGCGACAGCGGCCTGCTCGGCCGCCCGCCGGGCCTCCTCGGCGCGCAGCAGCGCCTCCTCGGCCTTCTTCTGCTTCTCCAGGCGCCGCGCCTCGGCCTCGGCCCGCACCCGGGCTTCCTCCTCGGCCTGCTTGCGCAGTCGCTCCTCCTCGGCCTTGCGCCGGGCCTCGGCCTCCACGCGCGCCTGCTCCTCCGCGAGCAGCCGGGCGCGCTCCTCCTCGGCGCGGCGACGCGCTTCCTCGGCGCGCTGCCTGGCCTCCTCCGCCTGCCGTTCGGCCTCGCGCCGCTGCGCCTCCTCCAGCTCGCGCCGCTTGCGCTCCTCCTCCTCGGCGCGCAGCCGGGCGAGTTGCTCCTGGCGCTCCCGCTCCAGGCGCTCCTCCTCGGCCTTGCGCCGGGCCTCTTCCTCGGCCTTGCGGCGGGCCTCCTCCTCAGCCTGCTTCCGCGCCTCCTCCTGGGCCTTCACCTCGGCCTCGGACAGGGGCAGCATCTGGTCGAGCCGGTGCCGGACGACGGTGGTGACCGCCTCGGGCTGCTGACCGGCGTCCACCACCAGGTACCGCCCGGGGTCGGCGGCGGCCAGCGCCAGGAAGCCGGACCGCACGCGCGCGTGGAACTCGGCCGGCTCCGACTCCAGGCGGTCGGGCGCCTCGGTGAACCGCTCCCGTGCCGTCTCCGGAGAGACGTCCAGCAGGACCGTCAGGTGCGGCACCAGTCCGTTCGTCGCCCATCGGGAGATGCGGGCGATCTCCGTCGGGGACAGGTCCCGGCCCGCGCCCTGGTAGGCGACGGACGAGTCGATGTACCGGTCGGTGATCACCACGGCGCCTCGCTCCAGGGCGGGCCGTACGACCGTGTCGACGTGCTCCGCGCGGTCGGCGGCGTACAGCAGTGCCTCGGCGCGGTGGGACAGGCCCTGGGAGGAGACGTCCAGGAGGATCGAGCGCAGCCGCTTGCCGACCGGCGTGGCGCCCGGCTCGCGGGTGAGGACGACCTCGTGTCCCTTGGCCCTGATCCAGTCGGCGAGCGCCTCGGCCTGCGTGGACTTGCCCGCGCCGTCCCCGCCCTCCAGGGCGATGAAGAAGCCGGACCCGGCGGGCGCCGTCACGGGGTCGTCGCCGCCGCGCAGCGCGTCCACCAGGTCCTGGCGGAGCGGTACGCCGGAGCGGTCGTCGACCTTGGCCAGCACCAGCGCGGCCACCGGCAGCAGCAGCGCGCCGACGAGCATCAGGGTGAAGGCCGCGCCGCCGTGCGCGAAGACGAACCTGCCGTTCTCCAGCCGGTGCGGCCCGATCCCGGCCGCGACCACCGGGGCGCACAGGGCACCGAGGGCCACGACGACCCGTACCACCGCGTGCAGGTGCTCGGTCATGCGCGGCCTGCGCTGGTCCTCGGCCTCCAGGTCGAGCAGCGTGTGCCCCGCGTTGGCGGCGATGCCCGCGCTCACCCCGGCCAGGGCGAGGAGCAGCAGGACGGTGGTGACGTCGGGGACGAGGCCTGCGGCGAGCAGGGCGATCCCGGTGACGGCGACGGCCAGCGCGAGCAGCCGGCGCCGCGACAGCGAGACGAGCACCTTGGGCGCCGTACGGATGCCGGCGACGACTCCGCCGGTCAGGGCGAGCACCGCCAGCCCGTAGAGGACCGGGCCGCCGCCCAGGTCCCGGGCGTGCAGCGCGCAGACGGCGACCGCGGCGGCGATCGCCCCGGCGACGGCCGCGGAGGCGAACACGAGCAGCGGCACCGCTCCGGTACGGCCCTTGTCCACTCCGGTGCCCGTCTTGGGGCGACGCAGCCCCTCCAGCGGCGACCGCGCGCGCGGGGTGCGGGTGCCGGGCAGTTCCAGGTAGGTGAGCACGGACAGCGACGCGGCGAACAGACCGGCCGCGACGTACGCGGCGAGGGCCGCCTGGTGCTGGTCGAACCACGCGACGCCGGTGCCCAGGAGGTTGTTGAACAGGGAGGCGACGATCAGGAAGCAGGCCGCCAGCGGGATCGTCAGGAAGGTCGTGCGCAGCGACAGGCGGCGCAGGGCGTCGAGATGGTCCGGCAACGGGCGCACGGTGGCGCCCTCCGGGGGCGGGGCGGGCAGCAGCGCGGGTGCCGCGCTCTCCCGGCACACCGTCCACAGCCGCTCGGCGGCCCCGGTCACGAAGGCGGTGACCAGGAGGAGCGTCAGTGCGTTGCCCGGTGTCCAGTCGATCCACAGCGGGGCGACGATCAGCAGGGCGGCACGGACGCCGTCCGCGCCGACCATGGTCCAGCGGCGGTCGAGCGGGCCGTCGGGTGAGGTGAGCGTGGTGAGCGGGCCCAGGAGGACCGCTCCGAAGAGCAGCGTCGCGATGACGCGCGCGCCGAAGACGGTCGCCACCGCGAACGCCGCGCCCCGGTAGCCGCCGCCGAAGGACCCCTGGGCGACGGCCGCCTGAAGGACCAGGGCGACCAGGACCAGGAGCGCGAGGGTGTCTCCCACGCCCCCCACCAGTTGGGCGTTCCACAGCCGCTTCAGCTGGGGTCGGCGCAGCAGGGCGCGCACGGCGCGCTCGCGGGAGTCCACCACCAGTGCGTCGTCGGGGGCCGGGGTGTGGGCCGTTGGCTGCTCGGCTCGCGTCATGCGTTCAGCCTATCGGGACGCACCGACAGCATGCGGTGACCGTCCGAACGTCTGCGCGCCTCGGTGGAAACGCGGCTGCGCGCCCCGGTGGAAACGACCGCGCGCCCCGGCAGCGATGTGCTGCCGGAGCGCGCGCACGGGGCGTGCGATGTGTGAATGCGTGAACGGGTGTGAAGATCCGCGGCACAGGGCCGAGGCTCCGTACCGTGCGGCGGCTCAGTCCTCGGCCGTCGCCGTCCGGGAAGCCGTCGCCTTCTTGGCGGTGGTCTTCTTGGCGGCCGTCTTGGCCGTGGTGGTCTTCTTCGCCGTGGTCTTCTTGGCCGCCGTCTTCTTCGCGGCCGTGGACGAGGTCGTCTTCTTCGCGGTCGTCTTCTTGGCGGCGGCCTTCTTCGCGGTCTTCTTGGCCGGGCCCTTGGCGCGCTTCTCCGCCAGCAGCTCGAACCCGCGTTCGGGAGTGATCGTCTCGACGCTGTCGCCCGAGCGCAGGGTCGCGTTGGTCTCGCCGTCGGTGACGTAGGGCCCGAAGCGGCCGTCCTTGACCACGACCGGCTTGCCGCTGACCGGGTCCTCGCCCAGCTCCTTCAGCGGCGGCTTGGCCGCCGCACGACCGCGCTGCTTGGGCTGGGCGTAGATCGCCAGCGCCTCCTCCAGCGTGATCGTGAAGAGCTGGTCCTCGGACTGCAGTGAACGCGAGTCCGTGCCCTTCTTCAGGTACGGCCCGTAGCGGCCGTTCTGCGCGGTGATCTCGACGCCTTCGGCGTCGGTGCCGACGACGCGCGGCAGCGACATCAGCTTCAGCGCGTCCTGGAGGGTCACGGTGTCCAGGGACATGGTCTTGAAGAGCGACGCCGTGCGCGGCTTGACCGCGTTCTTGCCCGTCTTCGGGGTGCCCTCGGGGAGGATCTCCGTGACGTACGGGCCGTAGCGGCCGTCCTTGGCGACGATCTGGTGGCCGGTCTCCGGGTCGGCGCCCAGCTCGAAGTCGCCGCTCGGCTTGGCGAGCAGTTCCTCGGCGAGTTCGACGCTCAGCTCGTCCGGGGCCAGGTCGTCCGGGATGTCTGCGCGCTGGTGCTGCTCGGTGTCCTTCTCGCCGCGCTCGATGTACGGGCCGTAGCGGCCCACGCGCAGCACGATGCCGTTGCCGACCGGGAACGACGACACCTCGCGCGCGTCGATCGCGCCCAGGTCGGTCACCAGTTCCTTGAGGCCGCCGAGGTGGTCCCCGTCGCCGTTGCCGGCGTCCGCGGCACCGCCCTCGCCCGTGCCTTCACCGAAGTAGAACCGCTTCAGCCACGGCACGGCCCGCGCCTCGCCGCGCGCGATGCGGTCGAGGTCGTCCTCCATGCGGGCGGTGAAGTCGTAGTCGACGAGCCGGCCGAAGTGCTTCTCCAGGAGGTTCACCACGGCGAAGGACAGGAAGGACGGCACGAGCGCCGTGCCCTTCTTGAACACGTAGCCGCGGTCGAGGATCGTGCCGATGATCGACGCGTACGTCGACGGGCGGCCGATCTCCCGCTCCTCCAGCTCCTTGACCAGGCTGGCCTCGGTGTAGCGGGCCGGGGGCTTGGTCGCGTGCCCGTCGACCGTGATCTCCTCGGCGGTCAGCGCGTCGCCCTCGGCGACCTGCGGCAGACGGCGCTCGCGGTCGTCCAGCTCGGCGTTCGGGTCGTCGGCGCCCTCGACGTACGCCTTCAGGAAGCCGTGGAAGGTGATCGTCTTGCCGGACGCGCTGAACTCGACGTCCCGGCCGTCGGCCGCCCTGCCGCCGATCTTCACGGTGACCGAGTTCCCGGTCGCGTCCTTCATCTGGGAGGCGACGGTCCGCTTCCAGATCAGCTCGTAGAGCTTGAACTGGTCGCCGGTCAGACCGGTCTCGGCGGGCGTGCGGAAGCGGTCGCCCGAGGGACGGATCGCCTCGTGCGCCTCCTGCGCGTTCTTGACCTTCCCGGCGTACGTGCGCGGCTGCGGCGGCAGGTAGTCGGCGCCGTACAGCTGCGTGACCTGGGCGCGGGCGGCGCTGATCGCCGTGTCGCTCAGGGTGGTGGAGTCCGTACGCATGTACGTGATGTAGCCGTTCTCGTACAGCTTCTGCGCGATCTGCATGGTGGCCTTCGCGCCGAAGCCGAGCTTGCGGCTGGCCTCCTGCTGCAGCGTCGTCGTACGGAACGGGGCGTACGGCGAGCGGCGGTACGGCTTGGACTCGACGGAGCGCACGGAGAAGTCCGTGTTCTCCAGGGCGGCGGCGAGCGCACGCGCGTTCACCTCGTCGAGGTGGAGGGTGTTCGCGCTCTTCAGCTGCCCCAGCGAGTCGAAGTCACGGCCCTGCGCGACGCGCCGGCCCTCGACCGTCTGCAGGCGCGCGACCAGGGACGACGGGTCCGACGAGTCGCCCGCGCGGCCGGTCGCGAAGGTGCCCGTCAGGTCCCAGTACTCGGCGGAGCGGAAGGCGATGCGCTCGCGCTCCCGTTCGACCACGAGCCGGGTCGCGACGGACTGGACGCGGCCGGCGGACAGCCGCGGCATGACCTTCTTCCACAGGACCGGCGAGACCTCGTAGCCGTAGAGGCGGTCGAGGATGCGGCGGGTCTCCTGGGCGTCGACCAGCTTCTGGTTGAGCTGGCGCGGGTTCGCGACGGCGGCCCGGATCGCGTCCTTGGTGATCTCGTGGAAGACCATCCGCTTGACCGGGATCTTCGGCTTCAGCACTTCCTGGAGGTGCCACGCGATGGCCTCGCCCTCGCGGTCCTCATCGGTGGCGAGGAAGAGTTCGTCGGAGTCCTTCAGCAGGTCCTTGAGCTTCTTGACCTGGGCCTTCTTGTCGGCGTTGACCACGTAGATCGGCTGGAAGTCATGTTCTACGTCCACACCGAGGCGGCGGACCTCGCCGGTGTACTTCTCGGGGACCTCCGCGGCCCCGTTGGGAAGGTCACGGATGTGCCCGACGCTCGCTTCGACGACGTAGCCGGGGCCGAGATAGCCCTTGATCGTCTTCGCCTTGGCAGGCGACTCGACGATGACGAGTCGGCGGCCGCCCTGTGCGGTCTCGCTGGTCGGGGACAACTTCGCTCTTCTCTCCGGTCGACGCTGGGTCTCGCTGTGTCTCGCTGGGTCCCCCCGGGCTGTGGATTCCCGGGGCCGGGCAGTGCTGACGCTGCGGAGTGTGACGGTACATCCCGCCCCCGTGTCAAACGGGAAAAGCCCGCAACGGCCACTCGAACGGTAACCCGACTACCGCCCTTCCTGCCGCCCGGAGTGTCCACGGGCCCGTTCGGGCGGATGCGGAAGGTGATCTGCCGGATACGGAGGGCGGAGCGCCGCGTCGGTTCTCACACACCCGTCAGGCACCACGCCCCGAGCACGAGGGACCCCAGGGCGATCACGGTCGCGAGGGCCGCCGACACGGTCTGGCGCATCCCGAGGGCGACCGGCTCCCGGCGCCGCGCCCGGACCGCCGTCCACACCAGCAGGGCCGCTCCGAACAGGGCGAACACCGTCCCCACGAAGATCGCCGGACCGCTTTCCATCTACGTGCCCTCCCGCCCCGGATGCCCCCGGACGGGGAGGCTGGCACCCCCGGGCGGCGATCCGGCCAACCCCGAGTGAACGCCGGACGGCCGGACGGCCGCGCGGCTCGGCGGACGACGGTCCGCGGGGCGCGGGGCAGCCGGTGGGGGATGACCGAAAAATGGCCGAGGAAACGGTGTGCGGCACCACCCCCGCGACCGCCACGCCCCTCGTACTGCAACGGTCTACAACCCTGCGGGCCAACACACCTAGCCCGCAGGCTCCCACTGCGCCGGCTCCAGGAAGCCCTGCTCCACCAGCAGCCGGATCTGGGCCGGCGTTCGGTCGCGCAGCACCACCGGATCCTCGCCGACCAGCTGGGCGATGGCGTCCAGGATGCGGCCGGCGCTCAGCGTGCCGTCGCACACACCCGCGAAACCGGCACCGACCGTGTCCACCGCGGTGGCCCGGCGCATGCCGCGGTGCTGGCGCAGCACCACGTGCTCGGGATCCTCCGCACCGGGCAGCCCGACCTGCTCCTGCACGACTTCCCGGGCGAGCCGGAAGTGCCCGTCGAGCAGCGCCGCGTCGTCGTGTTCCCGCAGGTAGTCGAGACGGGCGAAGTGCGCGCGCACGGTGTCGCCGAGCGGCTGCTCGACCGGGTGCGGCCACTCCTCCGCGGTGACCGAGGGCAACGCGGAACCCGTCCTGCGCAGGGTGATCCAGCCGAACCCCACGGCCTTCACCTTGCGCGCCTCGAACTCCTCCAGCCAGGCGTCGTACCGCGCCTGGTACTCCGCCGGGTCGCCGCGGTGGTCACCGGCGTCCCTCAGCCACAGCTCGGCGTACTGCGTGACGTCCTGCACCTCGCGCTGCACGATCCACGCGTCGCACCCGCGGGGCACCCATGACCTGAGTCTGTCCTGCCAGTCCTCCCCCTCGACGTGCTGCCAGTTGGCGAGGAACTGCGCGAACCCGCCCTCGTTCAGCCGCTCCCCCGCCTGCTGAACGAGCGTGCGGCACAGATCGTCCCCGCTCATCCCGCCGTCGCGGTACGTCAGCCGGGCGCCCGGCGAGATCACGAAGGGCGGGTTGGACACGATCAGGTCGAACGTCTCGTCGTCGCGGACGGGTTCGAACAGCGAACCCTCCCGCAGGTCGGCGGCCGGGGCCCCGGACAGCGCGAGGGTGAGGGCGGTGATGTGCAGCGCGCGCGGGTTGAGGTCCGTCGCGGTCACGCGCGTGGCGTGCCGGCTCGCGTGCAGCGCCTGGATCCCGGAACCGGTACCGAGGTCGAGCGCGGAGCCGACGGGCGTGCGGACCGTGATGCCGGCCAGGGTCGTGGAGGCGCCGCCGACGCCGAGCACGACGCCCTCGTCCTGGCTGCCGATGCCTCCCGCGCCGCCGACCGCACAGCCCAGGTCGGAGACGATGAACCAGTCCTCGCCGTCGAGCCCGCCGTACGGCCGTACGTCCACCGTCGCGGCCACCTCGTCGCCGCCCACGCGCGTCAGCCAGCCGGTCTCCAGGCAGGCCTCGACGGGTAGGACGTCCGCCACGCGCGCGTGGGGCACGGGCTGCTGCAGCAGGAAGAGCCGGACGAGCAGTTCGATCGGCGTGTCCCCGCGCGTGGCCCGGAGCGCGGGCACGGTCTCGCTGCGGGCCAGCGCCGCGTACGCGGGCGCGCCGAGCAGTTCGAGCAGTCCGTCGGCGGTGAACGACGCGCCGAGCAGGGCGTCCCTGAGCCGGGCTGCGACGTCCGGGCGGTCGGCAGCGGGCAGGGCGGTCGGGGCGGGCAGGCTGGAGTCACTCACGCACCCATTGTGTCGGCTCCCACCGACATCGCGCGCGCGTCCGGCCCGCCCCGGGCTCCGCGTCCCGTCTCCACGTCCGCCTACGGGACGGACCGCGCCGGGGCGAGCGCCGTCAGGGGCAGCCCAGCAGCCGCTCGCCGGGGAAACTCAGCCGATCGACGGGGAAACTCAGCCGTTCGACGGTGAGGCGGTCGCGGAGGAGGCCGTGGTCGAGGCCGACTTGCAGCTCGGCTGGGTCGCCATCGCCTTGCCGACGTCGCCCTCCTCCAGGTTCTTCAGCGCGTCGTTCCCGGTCTTGCTCAGCTTGTCCAGCTGGGTGGCGATGTCCTTGAGCCCGTCCGCGAACTTGGCCTGGTCCTTGGTGTCGAGCTTGTCCACCTGCTGCTTGAGCGAGGCGTACGAGGTGCCGAGGTCGTTGAGTTCCTTGACCGCGTCCTGCTGCTTCTTCTGGCCGCCCTCGACGTCGGGCGCGCCGGCCTTGTTCACGGCGGCGCCGATCGCCTTGTAGGCGTCGGACATGTCCTGGAAGGCCTGGGCATCGGTCTCCTGGACCGTCTTCGTCGGCGTGTTGTCCGAGGTCTGCTTCTGGATCGCGGCGCTGGCGGCCTGGATCTTCTTCGCCTGCGGCTGGACTCCGTCGCACACCTGTTTGGCCCAGGTGTCCAGGGCGTCGTTCTTGCCGTCGTCGCTGCTGCCGGAGCATCCCGTCAGTGCCAGTGCCAGTACCGCACCGCCGGACAGTGCGGCCGCGAGCTTCTTGTTCACCGGATCGGTCCCTTCCATGGCTCTCGGCCCCGGAACATACACGTCGTTCGGTCACGGCCAGGGTTCGATCCAGGGTTTGATCACCCCTTATCCGCCGTCTTGACGCCATTTGCACCAAGCGAGAGAAGGCTCACGGACGCCGCACACACAGTGGGCGGGCGACGCGTCGAACGCGCCGCCCGCCCACTGCCGAGCCGACCTGCCCTGCGGCCCCTACGAGACCACCGCGGGGTCCGCCGGCTTGGCCACCCGTTCGGCACTGTCCTCGTCGTCCCCGACGGCGATCCCGCGCCGCTTGGAGACGTAGACCGAGCCGACGATGACGACCAGCGCGAGGATCGCGATCAGGATCCGTACGCCGATGCTCTTGTCGTTGCCGTAGGAGAACTTGATGACCGCGGGCGCGATGAGCAGCGAGACGAGGTTCATCACCTTCAGCAGCGGGTTGATCGCCGGTCCCGCGGTGTCCTTGAACGGGTCGCCGACCGTGTCGCCGATCACCGTGGCGGCGTGGGCCTCACTGCCCTTGCCGCCGTGGTGCCCGTCCTCGACCAGCTTCTTGGCGTTGTCCCAGGCACCGCCGGAGTTGGCGAGGAACACCGCCATCAGCGTGCCCGCCCCGATGGCGCCCGCGAGGTACGCGCCGAGCGCGCCGACGCCGAGCGTGAACCCGATGAAGATGGGGGCCATCACGGCGAGCAGTCCGGGCGTGGCGAGTTCGCGCAGGGCGTCCTTGGTGCAGATGTCGACGACCTTGCCGTACTCCGGCTTCTCGCTGAAGTCCATGATCCCGGGCTTCTCGCGGAACTGCCGCCGCACCTCGAAGACGACCGACCCCGCCGACCGCGAGACCGCGTTGATCGCCAGCCCCGAGAAGAGGAAGACGACCGCGGCACCGGCGATGAGCCCGACCAGGTTGTTGGGCTGCGAGATGTCCATGATCAGGGTCATCGGCGCACCGGCCCCGGACAGCTTCGCGCCGACGTCGCTCGCGCCGGTGGTGATGGCGTCCCGGTAGGACCCGAAGAGCGCCGACGCCGCCAGGACCGCGGTGGCGATGGCGATGCCCTTGGTGATGGCCTTGGTGGTGTTGCCGACCGCGTCCAGGTTGGTGAGCACCTGGGCGCCCGCGCCCTCGACGTCGCCGGACATCTCGGCGATGCCCTGGGCGTTGTCGGAGACCGGACCGAAGGTGTCCATGGCGACGATCACACCGACCGTGGTGAGCAGGCCGGTGCCGGCCAGCGCCACCGCGAACAGCGCCAGCATGATCGACGTGCCGCCGAGCAGGAACGCCCCGTACACCCCGAGCCCGATCAGCAGCGCGGTGTAGACGGCCGACTCCAGGCCTACGGAGATGCCGGCGAGGACGACGGTGGCAGGGCCGGTGAGCGAGGTCTTGCCGATGTCGCGGACCGGCCGCCTGCTGGTCTCGGTGAAGTAGCCGGTCAGCTGCTGGATCACCGCGGCCAGCAGGATGCCGATGGCGACCGCGACCAGGGCGAGGACCCGCGGGTCGCCGCTCTTGGCGCGGATCGCCGCGTCGGTGACGCCGGTCAGGTCGGCGTAGGACGACGGCAGATAGGTGTAGACGGCCGCCGCGACCAGGGCGAGCGAGATCACCGCGGAGATGAAGAAGCCGCGGTTGATCGCGCTCATGCCGCTGCGGTCGGCGCGTCGCGGTGCCACCGCGAAGATGCCGATCATGGCGGTGATCACGCCGATCGCCGGGACCAGCATCGGGAAGGCGAGCCCGTCGTTGCCGAAGGCCGCCTTGCCGAGGATGAGCGCGGCGACCAGCGTGACCGCGTACGACTCGAAGAGGTCTGCCGCCATGCCCGCGCAGTCGCCGACGTTGTCGCCCACGTTGTCGGCGATGGTCGCGGCATTGCGCGGGTCGTCCTCCGGAATGCCCTTCTCGACCTTGCCGACCAGGTCGGCGCCGACGTCGGCGGCCTTGGTGAAGATGCCGCCGCCGACACGCATGAACATGGCGATCAGCGCGGCGCCGAGGCCGAAGCCCTCCAGCACCTTCGGCGCGTCCGCCGCGTACACGAGCACCACACAGGAGGCGCCCAGCAGGCCGAGCCCCACCGTGAACATGCCGACGACGCCGCCCGTACGGAAAGCGATCTTCATCGCTTTGTGCGAGACGGTGGTGAGATCTTTTTCCGGTTCGCCCCGGGCGGGAGTCGCCTCCCGGGCCGCGGCGGCGACACGCACATTGCTGCGCACGGCGAGCCACATGCCGATATAACCGGTGGCCGCCGAGAACCCGGCCCCGATCAGGAAGAACACCGACCGTCCGGCGCGCTGATTCCAGTCGTCGGCGGGCAGCAGCAGGAGCAGGAAGAACACCACCACGGCGAATACGCCGAGGGTGCGCAGCTGACGGCCCAGGTACGCCTTGGCGCCTTCCTGGACCGCTTCCGCGATCTTCTTCATGCTGTCGGTGCCCTCGCCTGCCGCGAGCACCTGGCGCACCAGGACGCCTGCGACCACGAGCGCGGCCACCGCGACGACGGCGATCACCGCCACGATGATCCGATTGTCGTTGGTCAGTACCGCGGCTGCGAAAGTTGTGGGTTGAACCGACTGATGAGGGGTAAAAAGCCCCGCCATTCGTCCTCCTTGACGCTTGGGCTGAGCTCAAGATGTGGACGGATTGTAGGTAGCGGAAGCGGATCTAAACAGTGTGCGGTAAATGGAATCAGCCTGCACACGCCTCCCAGCAAATGATCGCCGGGCGCCATGGAACCCGAAAGCGGTAATGCCTCAAAAGCATTGACCCTTGATCCATTATCAGGCTATCGATCGTGAATGAATTCACGAAAGGATGGCAGGCCTACTGTATCCGCGCTTCGGAACCCGGACCGGGACACGTCGAAGGGCCCCCGGACATGCCGAAGACCCCGGACACGTCGAAGGGCCCCGGACATGCCGAAGGACCCCGCGGGTGCGGGGCCCTTCACAATGGTTCGGAACCGTTCGGAACGGTCTGTGCCGTACGGGTCGGCACGGGTCCGGCTCAGGTGAGCACGACGTCCGGCGGCGCGGTCGGCCAGGTCATCTTGATCTGCCCGCCGTCCTCCCCGGCCGAGACCCGCACGTCGTCGACGAGGCCGCTGATGACCGCGAGGCCCATCTCGTCCTCCTCGGCCTCCGCGTCGTCCACGGCACCCGGGGCCTCCCCCGGGTGGTGAGGGGCATGCCTGGCTTCGTCGCCGACCTCGATGGAGAACTGCTTCTCCTCCTCGGTCAGCACCACCGTCACCGGCGCGGCGATCCCGCCGCTCTGGTGCAGTCCGACGGCACGGGAGCAGGCCTCGCCCACGGCGAGCCGGACCTCGTCGAGAACGGCCTCGTCGACCCCGGCCCTGCGCGCCACCGCTGCCGCCACCAGCCGGGCGGTCCTGACGTGCTCCGGCAGCGCGCTGAAGCGGAGTTCGACGGTGGCCATGCATCCCCCTAGGAGCTACGGGTTGCTGTCGCGGGGCCGGGCCGCCGAGGGCGGGCCCCCCGCATGAACTTCTTCCGCCCCGGACACCGGCCCGGGGCCGGCGGTCAGTCGGTGGCCGCCACCGCCTCGTCGACCGAGGTGTGGATGGGGAACACCTTGGTCAGACCGGTGATGCGGAAGATCTTGAGAATGCGCTCCTGGTTGCAGACCAGGCGCAGCGAGCCCTCATGGGCCCGCACTCGCTTCAGGCCGCCCACCAGCACGCCGAGCCCGGTGGAGTCGAGGAAGTCCACGCCCTCCATGTCGACGACGAGGTGGAAATTCCCGTCGTTCACCAGCTCGACCAGCTGCTCGCGCAGCTTGGGCGCGGTATATACGTCGATTTCGCCACCGACCTCGACGACCGTACGATCGCCGACGGTACGGGTCGACAGGGACAGGTCCACGGATCCTCCAGCACCTTGCTATCGAGCGGTCGCCCCTCGGGCACCTCGGCTTGAAGCCCCCAGGACGGTTCGCCAGCCGCGATGGCATTCAATCACTTACCGGCAGGCGTGCACGACGCCTTGGCTCCATTGTCCGTCACGCCGGTGACACACTCGGTGCCAATGGCCAAGAATCACCGATCCGATCGAACCCCGACGGACCACGCAACCCGCCTGTCGCCGGGCGCGGTTCTGGACCGGCTCGCCTCCGGGCCGAGCCGGGCTGCGCGCATCACTCATACGGAGCACTTGCCCCCGCGGGCGGGTCGCCATGCCGTCTGGCCCGATCGGATTCGACCGGAGGTCGTCGCAGCCGTCCAGGCGTGCGGCGTCGAACACCCCTGGGCCCACCAGGCGCGCGCCGCCGAGCACGCCCTGGACGGCGAATCCGTGGTGGTCGCCACCGGCACGGCGTCCGGCAAGTCGCTCGCCTATCTGGTCCCGGTGCTGTCGACGCTGCTGGAGGGCTCCGAGGCCGCCAACGGCCGGGGCGCCACCGCCCTCTACCTGGCCCCCACCAAGGCCCTGGCCGCCGACCAGTGCCGTGCGGTGCGGGAACTGGTCCGGCCGCTCGGCACCGCGGTACGTCCCGCCGTGTACGACGGCGACACGCCGGTCGAGGAACGCGAATGGATCCGCCAGTACGGCAACTACGTCCTGACCAATCCCGACATGCTGCACCGCGGGATCCTGCCGTCCCACCCCCGCTGGTCCTCCTTCCTGCGCGCCCTGAAGTACGTCGTCATCGACGAGTGCCACACCTACCGCGGTGTCTTCGGCTCCCACGTCGCCCAGGTCCTGCGCCGACTGCGCCGGCTGTGCGCGCGCTACGGCGCCTCCCCCGTCTTCCTGCTGGCCTCGGCGACCGCGGCCGAGCCGTCGGTGGCGGCCCGCCGTCTCACCGGCCTGCCCGTGGTCGAGGTGGCCGACGACGCCTCACCCAGAGGGGAACTGGTGTTCGCGCTCTGGGAGCCGCCGCTCACCGAGCTGCACGGCGAGAAGGGTGCCCCGGTCCGCCGCACGGCCACCGCCGAGACCGCCGACCTGCTGACCGACCTGACCCTCCAGGGCGTGCGCTCGGTCGCCTTCGTCCGCTCCCGGCGCGGCGCCGAACTGATCTCGGTGATCGCCCAGGAACGGCTGGCGGAGATCGACCGGCCGCTGGCCCGGCGCGTCGCGGCCTACCGGGGCGGCTACCTCCCCGAGGAGCGCCGCGCCCTGGAACGGGCCCTGCACTCCGGCGAGCTGCTGGGGCTGGCCGCCACGACCGCCCTGGAACTCGGCGTGGACGTGTCCGGTCTGGACGCCGTGGTGATCGCCGGATACCCGGGCACCCGCGCGTCCCTGTGGCAGCAGGCGGGCCGGGCGGGCCGCGCCGGGCAGGGCGCCCTGGCGGTGCTGGTCGCCCGCGACGACCCGCTGGACACCTTCCTCGTCCACCATCCGGAGGCCCTGTTCGACCAGCCGGTCGAGTCCACCGTCCTCGACCCCGACAACCCCTACGTCCTCGCCCCGCACCTGTGCGCCGCCGCCGCCGAGCTGCCGCTCACCGACGAGGACGTCGAACTGTTCGGCCCCGCGTGTCCGGAGCTGCTGCCGCAGCTGGAGGCGGCGAAGCTGCTGCGCAGGCGGGCCACGGCCTGGCACTGGACACGCCGGGAGCGGGCCGCGGACCTGACCGACATCCGCGGCGAGGGCGGCAGGCCGGTGCAGATCGTCGAGGCCGGCACCGGACGGCTGCTCGGCACGGTCGACGAGGCCGCCGCGCACACGAGCGTCCACGAGGGCGCGGTCCACCTGCACCAGGGCCGCACGTACCTGGTGCGCTCGCTCGACCTGGACGACTCGGTCGCCCTGGTCGAGGAGGCGAACCCGCCGTACACGACGGTCGCCCGCGACACGACGGCGATCTCCGTCCTGGAGACGGACGTCGAGGTGCCCTGGGGGCACGGCCGTCTGTGCTACGGCTCCGTCGAGGTCACCAACCAGGTGGTCTCCTTCCTGCGCCGGCGGGTCATCACGGGTGAAGTGCTCGGTGAGACGAAACTCGACCTCCCTCCTCGTACGCTGCGCACCCGCGCGGTGTGGTGGACGGTCACCGAGGACCAGCTCGACGAGGCCCGGATCAATCCGGAGATCCTCGGCGGCGCCCTGCACGCCGCCGAGCACGCGTCGATCGGCATGCTGCCGCTCTTCGCCACCTGCGACCGCTGGGACATCGGCGGTGTCTCCATCCCGCTGCACCCCGACACGCTCCTGCCGACCGTCTTCGTCTACGACGGCCATCCCGGCGGCGCGGGCTTCGCCGAGCGTGCCCTCCACACGGCCCGCGAGTGGCTCACCGCCACCCGTGAAGCCATCGCCTCCTGCGAGTGCGACGCCGGGTGCCCGTCCTGCATCCAGTCCCCCAAGTGCGGCAACGGCAACGACCCGCTCCACAAGAGAGGCGCCGTCCGGCTGCTGACGGTGCTGCTGAAGGGGGCGCCGGACAGGCCCGCCGAGCGGAAGGAGACCGCTCCCCACCGGTGAACGCCGGTGCCGGTGCCCCCGGGAGCCGACGGGCCCGCCCGCGCCCGGACCCGCGCCGCGAACGGCCCGCCTCCCGAGGTGGCCGTCACGTCCGAGATGTCACCCGTGATCACGCACCGGACGAGGTGGGCGCGCTGCGCCTGTGCCACCCGGTCCGCGCGGGCACAGGCCGCGCCGCCGCCCTCCGCCCAGTGGTCCGCGGCGGCCAGCGCCGCCAGGTCGGCGGCGCCGGCCGCGCGGTGCCGGGCGACCACCGCCTGCCCCAGCGCCAGGCCGATGCCGAACACCGCGCACAGCAGGGCGATCACCCCTACGCTCCACACGGTGGCGGAGCCACGGTCGCGCTCCTGGAAGCGGCGCTTCACGGTCCCGCCCCTCGCCCCGGCCCGGCCGCCGCCGGTCCCGCCGCCACCGTCTCCTCCGTCTCCGCCACGGCCTCCTCCCGGAGTCGGAAGGACAGCAAGCCCAGCCCCGGTGGCGCGGCGGTGACGACCACATGGACGCGCTCTCGCCGCCGGGACACCGTGATCTTCGCTCCGCGCGGTGCCGTCTCGCGGGCCACCTCGACGACCGCGCCGTCCGGGTCCTGCCGGGCCGCCGCCCGCGCGCCCGCCCGCGCCGCGTCCACGCACTCGATCTGGGCGAGCACGACGAGCAGCCCCCACACCAGCGTGGTCACCACCAGCACCAGCACGGGCAGGACCATGGCGGCCTCCGCCGTCACGAACCCCCGGTCACCCGCTGCCACGTGGCCCCGGCCGCCGGCAGGCCGGTCACCCGCTGCCACCGGTTCCAGGTCGGCACCGTGCCCGCCCCGTCGCTCACACCCGCGCACTGAGGGCTCGCTTCACGATGTTCTGGAGCTCCGTCTTGACCTGCCCGCTCGTCACCACCTCGTACAGCAGCACGGCGAACGCCACCGCCGCGATGATGCCCATGGCGTATTCGGACGTGACCATTCCGGCGTCCTTGCGCATACGGCGCAGAGCCCGCCGCCCCAGCCCACGCAGCCGGACCCGCACCTTCGCGTCCATCTCAACCGTGTTCGTCTCAGCCGTGTTCGTCTCAGCCGTGTTCGTCTCGACCGTGTTCATCTCAACCCCCGTGAGGTGTCGTTCCGTTGTCCAGTCATCGATCGCGCGTTCGTGACGCGCACTCCACGTCCCGTCAGCCACCTCCGCCTCTCCACATCCCGCCCGCCAGGCCGATCACCACGGGCAGCACGCCGACCGCGACGAAGGCGGGCAGGAAGCACAGCCCCACCGGGGCCGTGACGAGCACCGCGGCCTGCCGGGCCCGGGCGGTGGCGGCGCGACCGCGGTCGGCGCGGACGTCGGCGGCCAGCCGGGCGGCCGGTCCGGCGGCGGGAAGCCCGGACTCGCCGGCCCGCTCCAGCAACCGCGCCAGGGATCCGGCCCCCGGCATCACGGCGAGGCCGCGCCAGGCGTCGACGGGTCCGCCGCCCAGCCGCACCTCCGCGGCTCCCAGCGTCAGCGCTTCCCCGACAGGGCCGCCGAGGGCCTCGCCCACCGCCTGGGCCGCGATCACCGGACCCGCCCCGGCCGCGATGCAGGCGGCCAGCAGATCGGCGGCGAGGGGGAGCTGCCGGGCGGCTTCGCCCGCCTCACGCTCGGTCCCCGGCCGCCGCGCGGCCCGCTGTCGCCACCGCCACAGCCCGGCCGCGCAGACCAGTCCGGCCGCGGCACCGGCGAGCCCGCCGAGCAACGCCCACCCCGCGCCCGCGACCGCCGCCAGGGGAACCCACAGCCGTAAGACGTGCGGCCCCCCGGCCCGCACCGGCGCTCCGGTCCCCGCGGGCTCCGCGCGGGGCGTGACCGCCGCCTCCAGCAGGGCGGCCGTACGCCGCCGCACGCGCCGCTCCCGGCGCGCCGTCTCCAACCGCCGTGCCACCGACGCGAGGAGCGCCGCGGTACCCAGAACCATCCCCAGCCTGTGGACGACCTCCGCGCTCATGCCGCCTCCGCCCGTCGCACGATGCCCAGGGCCCACCACAGCCCCAGACCCTCCAGCACGCCGCCGACGGCCAGGCAGACCAGGCCCGCCCCGGTGTGCAGCAGCACGTGCAGCGGGTCGGCGCCCATGGCCGTACCGAGCAGGAGTCCGAGGGCGGGCAGTCCGGCGAGCATCACCGCCGTGGCCCGCGCGCCCGCCAACTGGGCCCGTAGGTCCGCACGCTGGTCGCGGTCCGCACGCAGCGCCCCTTCCAGCCGGTCGAGCCCCGCGGCCAGGCCCGCGCCCTGATCGACGGCCACCCGCCAGCACGCGGCGAGCCCCCGCAGTCCCTCGGCGCCCGGTTGCCGGGCCGCGGTGGCGAGCGCACCGGGGACGTCCCCGCCGAACCGGGCCGCCGCCAGTACGGCCGCCTGGGCGTCCCCGAAGCCGTCCGAGTCCCGAGCGGCGCACAGCAACGCCTGGCCCGGCTGCCGCCCCGCGCGCACCTCCCCGGCGAGCGCCCCGCACAGGGCGATCACCGCGTCCGCCCGCTCCTCCCGGGCCAGGCGGGCGGACCGGGCCAGCCGGGTCCGGCGCAGTACCGGCACCCCGGCCGCTCCCGCGAGGACCGGCAGCACCGAGGCGCCCAGCACCCCCAGCAGCAGTCCACCGGCCAGCGCCCACCACTCGGCCCGCACCCGCCTGCGCAGCCGGGCCAGTTCCCCGCGGGCCCGTTCCCCCAGCGGCGGGCCGGGGACCACCGCCCCGCCGCCGGCGAGCAGCAGACGCGCCCGCCGCCCTCCGGAGTGCCACCCACCCGGTTGCCTGGCGGCCAGCCAGGCGCACACCAGGGCCGCCGCGGTGAACACCGCTTCCGTCCCTCCCGGCGGCCCCAGGCCCCACTCGCCCATCACGCTCACCACTTGCTCACTCCGCTCTCCGTGCAGCTCTCCGCGCCGGCCGGGCGGAGCAGGTCCCGCAGTCGCTCCCACCCCCGCTCCTCCACGAACGCCTCCGCGCTCCAGCGCAGCGCCGGTACCGTCCGCACCAGCCCGCTCGTGTCCCGCTCCAGCACCCGCACCTCGGCGATGCGCCGCCGTCCGGCGCGGTCGCGCACCAGGTGCACCACCACCGACAGCGCGGCGGCCAACTGGCTGTGCAGTGCCGCCCGGTCCAGGCCGGCCGCGGTGCCCAGCGCCTCCAGCCGGGCCGGGACGTCCGCCGCCGCGTTGGCGTGGACCGTGCCGCACCCGCCCTCGTGCCCGGTGTTCAGCGCCGCGAGGAGATGGACCACTTCGGCGCCGCGTACCTCGCCCACCACCAGCCGGTCCGGCCGCATCCGCAGCGCCTGCCGCACCAGGTCCTCAAGCGTGACCAGGCCCGCCCCTTCCTGGTTGGCGGGTCTCGTCTCCAGGCGGACGACGTGCGGATGGTCGGGACGCAGTTCGGCGGAGTCCTCGGCCAGCACGATGCGCTCGCCCGGCCCGACGAGCCCCAGCAGCGCGCTGAGCAACGTGGTCTTGCCGCTGCCGGTGCCACCGCTGACGAGGAAGGACAGCCGTGCCCCGACGAGTGCCCGCAGCACGCGGTCCCCGCCCGGCGGCACCGTGCCCGCGGCGACCAGTTCGCCGAGTGTGAACGCGCGGGGCCTGACGACGCGCAGGGACAGGCACGTGCAGCCGACGGCGACCGGTGGCAGTACCGCGTGCAGCCGGGTGCCGTCGGGCAGGCGGGCGTCGGCCCACGGCCGGGCGTCGTCCAGTCGCCGTCCGGCCACGGCGGCCAGGCGCTGCGCGAGACGGCGCACGGCGGCCGCGTCGGGGAAGGCGACGGCGGACCGCTCCAGGCCGCCCCCGCGATCCACCCAGACCTGGTCGGGAGCTGACACGAGGACGTCGGTCACCGCGGGGTCGGCGAGCAGCGGCTCCAGCGGACCGCTGCCGATCAGCTCGGAGCGCAGCCGCTCGGCCGCCCCGAGCACTTCCTCGTCGCCGAGCACCCGGCCCTGTTCGCGCAGGGCCTGCGCCACGCGCGCGGGGGTCGGCTCGGCCCCGCTCTCGGCGAGCCACTGGCGTACGCCGTCCAGGAGCCGGGCCGGCATCCCCGGCGGGTCGACGGCGCCGGGCGCTCGCGGCCGGTCCGCCGCCGCGCTCCGCCCGGCCGTCGGCCACCGCTGTCCGGACGGCGCCCTCATGCGGCACCCGCCTCGATCAGCGCCCGCTCCCAGAAGGCCGTGCAGAAGCGGGCCAGTGGTCCGCGCGCCGCCGCGCCGGGCGGTGTCCTGCCCCCGCCGGGGCGCCGCAGCGCGGACTCCACGGGCACCTCTCCCGCCAGCGGCAGTCCGAGCAGCCGGGCCACCTCGCGGTCGTCGAGGCCGGGTGCGTACGGTCCGCGTACCGCCACCCTCAGGTCGCGCAGGACCATGCCGGCCGCGGAGGCCACCCGGGAGGCGGCTGCCACGGCGCGCAGTTCGGCCGGGACCACGAGCAGTCCGATGTCGATCTGCGCCAGTGCCTCGGCCGCGCCTTCGTCGATCCGGCGGGGCAGATCGACGACCACGGCCCCGCCGCCGCGCCGGGCGGCGGCCAGCACCGCGCGGACGGCCCGCGACGGGACGGTGACGCAGTCGCCGCGGTCCCAGCTGAGCACGCGCAGCGCGTGCAGCTCGGGCAGTGACTCCTCCAGCGCGCCGCCGCCCACTCTGCCGCGTGAGGTGGCGAAGGCCGGCCAGCGCAGCCCCTCGGCCGTCTCCCCGCCGAGCAGCACGTCGAGCCCGCCGCCCAGCGGATCGGCGTCCACGAGCAGCGTGCGCAGACCCTCCCGCGCAGAGGTCACGGCGAGCGCGCAGGCCAGCGTGGAAGCCCCCGCGCCGCCACGCCCGCCGATGACGCCCACGGTGAGCGCGGGCCGGCCCACGCCCTCGGCGACGTCGGCGATCCTGTCGACCAGCCACTGCTCGCCGTCGGGCAGCACCAGCACGTGGTCGGCGCCGATCTCGACAGCGCGCCGCCAGACACCGGAGTCGTCCTGGTCCCGGCCGACCAGCACGACCCCCCGCCGGCGCAGGGCTCCCCGCACCCGCTGCGCGGCGTCGTCGCCGACCAGCACCAGCGGGGCCGCCTCCCAGCTGCCCCGGCGCTCGGGTACGCCGTGGTGCACCTCGGGTGTGGCGCCCGCCGCCGCGCACAGGCGCAGCAGGTCGTCGAGGAGTTCGACGTCCTCGGTGACGATCAGTGGCCCGCCCTGCCGTCCTGCGGCGCCGGACGGCGGATCGTGGGTGACAGTTGTGGCCATGGGCCGTTCCCCCTTCGCTGCAACTTCCGCGCGGCCCCTGCGGCCTCGCGAATCCCGGACATGTGAAGAACCGGCGAACGGCGCCCATATGGGCGGCCGATACGAACCGGCCATACGCGCCCGACAAACGGAACCGGCCATGAACTCCGCCGCGAGCGGTGCGCGCAGGAATCACGGTGCAGCGAACCGGAAAATGATGTGGATCTTGGTCGAAATCTGTGGACAACTCGACCGTTGTGAAAATGGCCGTCACCCAAACCAGTGACCCCTGTGCTGGTTCTCGTACGACTTCCGCAGCGCAGCCTCGCGGCTACCGAGAGTGACGGATCTGCGGGCCCGCACAGGAACGGAGCAAGCGGGTGCCGCGCGGCCCCTGGCGGCCCAGAGCGCGTGGAGAGGAGGGAAAAACCCATCCGGACATGCGACGACCCCCGCCGGGGGGGAGAGCGGGGGTCGTCTCCACGGCCGACTCGGGGGGGGAGGAGTCGGACCGGGTTAGCACGGTCGCGAACGATCCGTGACTTCCATGGTGTACCCGAGAGCCCTCTCAGGCAAACCCACGCGCCCAGCTTACGCCGAATGGGCTGCCCCTATGCTCGACGTCGCGGAAAACCACTCCTTGCCCCGCACAGCGGCGTTCTTTGATCTGGACAAGACGGTCATTGCGAAGTCGAGCACGCTCACCTTCAGCAAGTCGTTCTACCAAGGTGGCCTGATCAACCGCAGGGCTGTCCTGCGGACCGCATATGCCCAGTTCGTCTTCCTCGCAGGCGGCGCCGACCACGACCAGATGGAGCGCATGCGCGAGTACCTGTCCGCGCTGTGCCGCGGCTGGAACGTACGCCAGGTCAAGGAGATCGTCGCCGAGACGCTGCACGACCTGATCGACCCGATCATCTACGACGAGGCCGCCTCCCTCATCGAGGAGCACCACCGCGCCGGGCGCGACGTGGTCATCGTCTCCACGTCGGGCGCCGAGGTGGTCGAGCCGATCGGCGAACTGCTGGGCGCGGACCGGGTGGTGGCCACCCGGATGGTGGTGGGCGAGGACGGGTGCTTCACCGGTGAGGTGGAGTACTACGCCTACGGGCCCACGAAGGCGGAGGCGGTCCGCGAGCTGGCCCGGTCCGAGGGTTACGACCTCGCCCGCTGCTACGCGTACAGCGACTCGGCCACTGATGTGCCGATGCTGGAGGCCGTCGGGAATCCGCACGCCGTCAACCCGGACCGCGCGCTGCGCAGGGAGGCTCTCGCGCGCGGGTGGCCTATTCTCGACTTCCACCGGCCGGTGCGGCTCAAGCAGCGGCTGCCCGCGCTCTCCGTACCGCCCCGCCCGGCCCTCGTCGCCGCGGCGGCCGTGGGAGCGGCCGCGGCCACCGCCGGACTCGTCTGGTACGCGAGCCGCCGGCGGGGCACGCTCGCCTGAGCCGTGGCTTCCGGGCCGGAACTCCATTTCGTCGACCGGCCGACGAGACCGTCCGGTTACGCCCTGTTTGAACGTAAAAGTAAAGAAGTGAGGGCAAGGGTTCCGCTTGTCACCCGCGTGCAGTACAAAGGACTCAACGGCCCGCGAGACCTGAGGACATCCGAAAGGATCACCCTTATAACGCATTCGGCCCCACGGACCGAGCATGGACACCGGGCACCCACGCGACGTCGACCCGTCGATTACGGGCCAGCCGCACCAGGTGACGGGCGAAGTTCCCGACCTGATGGGCGACATATCGAGGACGCTTGGTAACGCGGTGGACATGCCAGCGGCGGTACGAGCACTCGTACCGCCGCAACCCTCTTCCCGGCCGGATCCGCCCCGGCCGCAGCCCCATTCGGCGTCCCCGCCTACGCCGCCCCGCGCTGCAGTGCCTCGCACACCGCCGTCGACTCGCGCGCCCCCAGCTCGACCGCCCTGGCGCAGTGGGTGATCCAGGCCGCCATGCCGTCCGGGGTGCCGGAGACGTACCCGTCCAGGGCCGCCAGATAGGCCGCCCTGCCCAGTTCGGCGTGGCCCACCTCGGCCGGGCAGACCGACTTCGGGTCCAGGCCGCTGCCGACCAGGACGATGCGTTCGGCGGTGCGCGCGATCAGACCGTTGCGGGAGACGAAGGGGCGCAGCGCCAGAAGTTCGCCGTGCACCACGGCAGCCGTCACCAGGGCGGGTGCGGAACTGCCCGCGATGATCAGCTCCGACAGGCCTTCCAGACGCCCCGAGACCTCGGCCGCGCCGGGCGGCGGCAGCTCGACCAGCGGCTCGTCGACACTCTCGCCCGCCTGGCGCGGCCGTCCGACGCTGTCCTCCTTGCCGGCCGCGGCCACCAGGTGGAGCCGGGCCAGCACCCGCAGGGGCGACTGCCGCCAGATGGAGAGCAACTGACCGGCCTCGGCCGTCAGCCGCAGCGCGGCGCCAAGCACGCGTGCCTCGTCGTCGCCGCTGAAATCGGTCCGCCGGCGCACCTCCTCCAGAGCCCAGTCGGCCCCGGACAGCGCCGCGGAGCCGCGCGCGCCGCGCAGGGCGGCCTCGGCGGTGACGGCGTTGCTGCGGCGCCGCATGATCCGGTGTCCGTAGACCCGGTCCACGGCCTTGCGCACGGACTCCACGGCCTCGGCCACCCCGGGCAGCGCCGCGAGGGCGGCGAGGGGGTCCTCCCCGTTCGGAGTCGTCCGCGGGCTGGGCGGCGGACCGGCTGACGCGCCTGTCGTACTCATGAGTAAGACCCTACGCACCCGGGTGCCCGCTTCCCCGAAGGAGTGGTCTTCTTCACGCAACCTGCCACGTACAGCTATCTCCGCACTACGCTTCGTGAACATGAAAATTGCTTTCGTCGGGAAGGGCGGCAGCGGGAAGACCACGCTGTCGTCCCTCTTCATCCGCCACCTGGCGGCGACCGGGGCGCCCGTCGTCGCCGTCGACGCCGACATCAACCAGCACCTGGGAGCGGCGCTGGGCCTGGAGGAGGACCGTGCGGCGGAGCTGCCCGCGATGGGTGACCGGCTCCCCCTCATCAAGGACTACCTGCGCGGCAGCAACCCGCGCATCGCCTCCGCCGAGACGATGATCAAGACGACACCGCCCGGCGAGGGATCGCGGCTGCTGCGCGTGGCCGAGAACAACCCGCTCTACGACGCCTGCGCACGGCACGTGGAACTCGACGGCGGCGCCGTCCGTCTGATGGTCACCGGGCCCTTCACGGACGCCGACCTGGGGGTCGCCTGCTACCACTCCAAGACGGGAGCGGTGGAGCTGTACCTGAACCACCTGGTGGACAGCCGCGACGAGTATGTCGTGGTGGACATGACAGCAGGTTCGGACTCCTTCGCCTCCGGCATGTTCACCCGCTTCGACATCACGTTCCTCGTCGCCGAGCCGACTCGTAAGGGGGTCTCCGTCTACCGCCAGTACAAGGAGTACGCCCGCGACTTCGGCGTCGTCCTGAGGGTCGTCGGCAACAAGGTGCAGGGCCAGGACGACCTCGACTTCCTGCGCGCCGAAGTCGGGGACGACCTGCTCGTGACGGTCGGGCACTCCGACTGGGTGCGCGCCATGGAGAAGGGCCGCCCGCCCCGGTTCGAGCTCCTGGAGGGCGCCAACCGCCGCGCCCTGCGCACCCTCCAGGTCGCCGCAGACGCCACCTACGAACTGCGCGACTGGGAGCGCTACACCCAGCAGATGGCGCACTTCCACCTGAAGAACGCCGCCTCCTGGGGGAACGAACGTACCGGGGCCGACCTGGCGGCCCAGGTCGACCCCGGTTTCGTCCTGGGCGAGGGCGTCACCGCCTCCGTCTGACGATCGCTACGGCTTCGGTGCCCCGGGGACTCCCTTGGGCGCCGGGGCCGGGCGGCCGGACAGGAAGGACGCCCAGCCCTGTTTGGGGGCTTCGCCGACCTTCAGCCCGCGCAGCTCGGCGAGGGTCTGCGGGTCCTGGGCGTCGAGCCAGTCCGCCAGCTGATGGAAGGAGACGCAGCGCACGTCGGGCTTGTTGCAGACCTCCTTCACGACCTCCTCGACGGCGCGCATGTAGGTACCGCCGTTCCACGACTCGAAGTGGTTGCCGATGACCAGCGGCGCGCGGTTGCCGTCGTAGGCCCGGTAGAAGCCCTTGAGCAGGCCGTCGCGCATCTGGTCGCCCCAGTAGTCGAACTTGTCGGGGTCGCCCTGGGTCTGCGTGCCCGACTGGTTGACCATGAAGTTGTAGTCCATGGTCAGTTGCTCGAAGGTGTGCCCGGGGAAGGGCACCAGCTGCATCGACAGGTCCCACAGGCCGCTGCGCTTCTTCGGCCACACCTGGTCGTTCACACCGCTGCTGTCGTAGCGGAAGCCCATCTGGCTCGCCGCCTTCATGAAGTTCTTCTGACCCTCCAGGCAGGGGGTGCGGCCGCCGATCAGCTCCTTGTCGTAGTCGAAGGGCAGTGCGGCGGCCTTCTTCAGACCGCTGGTGGTCTTCCAGGTCTTCACGAACTGCTTGGCCTGGTCGATCTCGCTCTTCCACTCATCCACCGACCACTGGCCGACGCCGCCGTCGGGGCCGCAGAAGTGGCCGTTGAAATGGGTGCCGATCTCGTTGCCCTCCAGCCACGCGAGGCGTACCTGCCGGGCGGTGTCGGCGATGCCCTGCTCGTCGTTGAAGCCGATGTCCGAACTGCCCTGGACGTGCTGCGGCGGCCGGTACAGATCACGTTTCTCCTTCGGCAGCATGTACACACCGCTGAGGAAGAACGTCATCTTCGCGTTGTTCTCCTCGGCCACCTTGCGGAAGTGGGAGAACAGCTTCTGGCTGTCCTCGCCCGCACCGTCCCAGGAGAACACGACGAACTGCGGGGGCTTGTCACCCGCCTTCAGCCGCTCGGGCCTGGGCAGGTGGGGCTGGGCCCCGGTGTACGAGGTCGACCCGTCGCCGATCAGGCGGACGGCGCTCCCGGGCGCCTGCGCGGCCTTCGGTGCACCGTGCGCGCCGTGCCGCTCGGGCGCGTCGGTGCCGCTCGCACAACCGGCGAGCGACGAGGCACAGGCCACGGCGGCGACGACGCTCGCGGCGATCCTCTGGTTGGCGGCCATGTTCCGCCCACCTTCTTCCTTCTCTCGTCCAACGCCGAGACGGCGTGTGCTGGTGCTGTGCCGGCCGTGCCGACAGCGCCGTCAAGGTCGCACGTGGGGTGAGAAGGGATTAATACGACAAGCCGATAAAAGGCTCACTTCACCCGCCAAGGTGATTCAGTCCCCCATTTGCCCAGAAAATCTATGTGAGGACTTTACGTTGCATTACCTTTACTTTACCCAATCTTGCATTCGCCTTCTCCCGCAAGGAGAGCAGAGACATGTCAGCCTGCGTCCCCACCCACACCGGCTCCGCGCGGACCGAGCGCTCCCACCCGCCTCACAGCCCGCCTCCGCCGCGGCGCCGCTCCCGTGTCGCGGGCGCCGACCTCTCGGCCGCCGTCGCGGTCTTCCTGATCGCCCTGCCGCTCTCCCTCGGCATCGCCCTCGCCACCGGCGCCCCGCTCCAGGCCGGGCTGGTGGCCGCGGCCGTCGGCGGGCTGGTCGCCGGACGCCTCGGCGGCTCCCCGCTCCAGGTCAGCGGGCCCGCAGCCGGGCTCACCGTCGTCACCGCGGACCTCATCCACCGCTACGGCTGGCGAACGACGTGTGCCATCACCGTCCTCGCCGGCCTGGCCCAACTCGCCTTGGGCTGCCTGCGGGTGGCCCGCGGCGCCCTCGCCGTCAGTCCCGCCGTCGTGCACGGCATGCTCGCCGGCATCGGGATCACCATCGCCGCCGCCCAGCTGCACATCGTCCTCGGCGGCAGCCCCCGCAGTTCCGTGCTCGGCAATGTGCTCGCGCTGCCCTCCCAGTTGTCCGCTCCCGACCCCGCCGCGCTCGCCGCGGGCGCGCTCACCCTGGCACTCCTGCTGTCCTGGCCCCGGCTGCCGGGCCGCACCGGGCGGCTCCTGCGCACCGTGCCCGCCGCGCTCGTCGCCGTCGCCGGGGCCACCGCGATCGTCTGCCTCACCGGGCCGGCACTGCCCCGGGTCGACCTGCCGTCCTGGCGCAGCCACGCCCTGGCCGGCCTGCCCGAGGGGCCGGTCCTCGGCCTCGCCGCCGCGGTGTTCAGCACCACGCTGGTGTGCAGTGTGCAGTCGCTGCTCGGCGCCGTAGCCGTGGACAAGCTGGTGGCCGGCCGCCCGGGACCGGCTGTTGGTCCAGCCCGCTCCGACCTGGACCGGGAACTGCTCGGCCAGGGCGCCGCCAATGTCGTCTCCGGCGCGCTCGGCGGCCTCCCGGTGGCGGGGGTGGCGGTGCGCAGTTCGGCGAACGTGCGCGCGGGGGCCGTGAGCCGGAACTCCACGATGCTGCACGGCGTTCTCGTAGTGATCGCCGCGCTACTGCTGGTCCCGGCCCTGGAGTTCATCCCGCTCGCCTCGCTCGCCGCCCTCGTGATGACCGTCGGCATCCAGATGGTCTCCCCGCGCCACATCCGTACGGTGACCCGCCACCGGGAAGTCCCGGTGTACGCCGTGACCACCCTCGGCGTGGTGACGCTGGGCGTCCTGCAGGGCGTGGCCCTCGGGGTCGCCGTGGCCGTCGCCGTCGCCCTGCACCGCCTCTCCCGCACTCGCATCACCCACGACGAGCAGGAAGGAGTCCATCGTGTCCGGGTACGAGGGCAGTTGACGTTCCTCGCGGTGCCCCGGCTCAGCCGGGCCCTGCACCTCGTCCCGCACGGAGCGGACGCGGTCGTCGAGTTGGACGGCTCCTTCATGGATCACGCGGCGTACGAGGCCCTGTCCGACTGGCAGCGCACTCACACCGCGCAGGGCGGCTCCGTCCGGCTCACCGGCCGCCGCACGGCTGGATTCCGCATCGTCGAGCCGGCCGGACCGGCCGGTGTCGGATGCCACTGCGGTCCGTGGACGCCCTGGCGCAACCACCAGTGCCCCGGCCACGTTTCCCGCTCCGGCGTTGCAGCCCTTTCCGGACCTCCCACCGCTTCCGAACCGGCCACTGCTCTCGGACCCGCCGCGCCTCCGGAACTCGCCGCGTCTTCAGAACACGCCCCGCCTTCGGAACCCACCGCGCCTTCGGAACACTCCACCGCTTCCGGTCCGGCTCCTTCGCCCGGCCCGGGCAAGGAGCAATTGGCGCGTGGCATCAGCACGTTCCGGCGGACCACCGCTCCCCAGGCGCGGGACGAGCTGACGCGACTGGCACGGGAGGGGCAGCAGCCGACCCAGCTCTTCCTCACCTGCGCCGACTCACGGTTGGTCACCTCGGCGGTCACCGCCGGCGGCCCCGGCGACCTCTTCGTCGTACGGAACGTGGGCAACCTCGTGCCGCTCCCCGGGCGGGACGGCGGGGACGACTCGGTGGCCGCCGGGATCGAGTACGCGGTGGACGTGCTCGGGGTCCGCTCCCTCACGGTGTGCGGCCATTCCGGGTGCGGCGCCATGCAGGCCCTCCTCGGTACGGGGCCAAGCCAGGGCTCCGGCGCGGGCTCCGGCAACGGCTCCGGCTCCGGCTCCGGCTCCGGCTCCGGCTCCGGGGGCAGCGGTACGCCGCTCGGGCGGTGGCTGCGGCACGGAGCCGCCGGCCTGGAGCGGATGACCGACGGGGACGGCACCGGCCCGCTGTTGGACGGCCGACGCCCCACCGACGCGGTCGAACGACTGTGCCTGACCAACATCGTCCAGCAACTGGAGCACCTGCGGGCCCACGACTCCGTGGCCCGGGCGCTGCGCGAGGGCGCGCTGGAGCTGCACGGGATGTACTTCGACGTGGCCGAGGCGCGGGCGTATCTGCTCACGGAGACCGACGGCAACGGGAAGGAGGCCTTCATGCCCGTAGAAGTGCAGGCAGAGGCAGAGTCGGAGACTGCGGAATCGGCGACGGGCCTGTCCAGCGCAGTGTGAGAATGATCAACCGGCCGACCCGACGACACGCGTCTGCGAGGCATGGCCCCCCTTGCTTGCGGGGGCCATGCTGAACCTGGCCGTCACCCGCCGCCCGCCGCCGACCGCCGGGACCGGGTGAGTACACCGCAACAGGTCTAAACCAATTGCCCGTCGGCCCTTGTCATCCGGCCCCCGGGTCTGATGAGCTGTGGTCTGGGACACAACGGACACCCTGGGAAAGGGAGATGTCGTGAGCAACGAAAGCCTGGCCAACCTTCTTAAGGAGGAGCGACGCTTCGCGCCGCCTGCTGACCTGGCCGCCAACGCCAACGTCACGGCAGAGGCGTACGAACAGGCCAAGGCTGACAGGCTCGGCTTCTGGGCCGAGCAGGCCCGTCGGCTGACCTGGGCCGAAGAGCCGACCGAGACCCTCGACTGGTCGAACCCCCCGTTCGCCAAGTGGTTCAAGGACGGCACGCTCAACGTGGCGTACAACTGCGTGGACCGGCATGTGGAGGCCGGACACGGGGACCGCGTCGCGATCCACTTCGAGGGTGAGCCCGGCGACAGCCGTTCCATCACCTACGCCGAGCTGAAGGACGAGGTGTCCAGGGCGGCGAACGCCCTGACCGAGCTGGGTGTCCGGAAGGGCGACCGGGTCGCGATCTACATGCCGATGATCCCGGAGACCGCGGTCGCGATGCTGGCCTGTGCCCGCATCGGTGCGGCGCACTCCGTCGTCTTCGGCGGTTTCTCCGCGGACGCGCTCGCCACCCGCATCCAGGACGCCGACGCCAAGGTCGTGATCACGGCCGACGGAGGCTACCGCCGCGGCAAGCCGTCCGCGCTCAAGCCGGCCGTCGACGAGGCGGTCGGACGCGTGGAGAACGTCCGCAACGTGCTCGTGGTCCGCCGCACCGGCCAGGAGGTCGCCTGGGACGACAGCCGCGACCTGTGGTGGCACGAGGTCGTCGGCCGGCAGTCGGCCGAGCACACCCCGGAGGCGTTCGACGCCGAGCACCCGCTGTTCATCCTCTACACCTCGGGCACCACGGGGAAGCCGAAGGGCATCCTGCACACCTCCGGCGGCTACCTGACCCAGGTCGCGTACACGCACTGGGCCGTCTTCGACCTGAAGCCGGAGACGGACGTGTACTGGTGCACCGCCGACGTCGGCTGGGTCACCGGCCACTCGTACATCGTGTACGGGCCGCTGGCCAACGGCGGCACCCAGGTCATGTACGAGGGCACGCCGGACACGCCGCACCAGGGCAGGTTCTGGGAGATCGTGCAGAAGTACGGCGTCACGATCCTCTACACGGCGCCGACCGCGATCCGTACGTTCATGAAGTGGGGCGACGACATCCCCGCGAAGTTCGACCTGTCCTCCCTGCGGGTGCTCGGCTCGGTCGGCGAGCCGATCAACCCCGAGGCGTGGATCTGGTACCGCAAGAACATCGGCGCGGACCGCACCCCGGTCGTCGACACCTGGTGGCAGACGGAGACCGGCGGCATGATGATCTCCCCGCTGCCGGGTGTGACCGAGGCCAAGCCGGGCTCCGCGCAGCGCCCGCTGCCCGGCATCAGCGCGACCGTCGTCGACGACGAGGCGAACGAGGTGCCCGACGGCGGCGGTGGCTACCTGGTGCTCACCGAGCCGTGGCCGTCGATGCTGCGCACCATCTGGGGCGACGACCAGCGGTTCATCGACACCTACTGGTCCCGCTTCGAGGGCCTGTACTTCGCCGGTGACGGTGCCAAGAAGGACGACGACGGCGACATCTGGCTGCTCGGCCGCGTGGACGACGTGATGCTGGTCTCCGGGCACAACATCTCCACCACCGAGGTGGAGTCCGCGCTCGTCTCGCACCCCTCGGTCGCCGAGGCGGCCGTGGTCGGCGCGGCGGACGAGACCACCGGACAGGCGATCGTGGCCTTCGTCATCCTGCGCGGTACGGCCGCCGAGACCGACGACCTGGTCAACGACCTGCGCAACCACGTGGGCAGCACGCTCGGCCCGATCGCCAAGCCGAAGCGGATCCTGCCCGTGGCGGAGCTGCCGAAGACCCGCTCCGGCAAGATCATGCGCCGCCTCCTGCGTGACGTGGCGGAGAACCGGCAGCTCGGGGACGTGACGACCCTGACGGACTCCACCGTCATGGACCTCATCCAGACGCAGCTCCCGGCGGCGCCCAGCGAGGACTGACGCCAGGACCGGCTCCGGGCACGACGGGCTCAGCGGCCCGCTCCGAGCACGACCGGCTCCAGGGCCCTGGTCCAGGACCGGCTCCCGGACAGGCCCAGGACTGGGAACAGCGCGAAAGGGCACCCCGCGGAAGCGACGCCGGGTGGCCGTTGGCGCGCGCCGCGCCCCCCATGGGCGGTCTCTTATACACAAATACGAGCCCACCAGACCGCGGGATATCGGGTATGCCGTCGTGTGCGTGGAAAAGG
>NZ_JBHJUW010000028.1:0-81110 GCF_042268205.1 Streptomyces sp. NPDC056160 | reverse complement strand
CGGCACCCCCTGTGCGGGGTGCCGCCCTTCGGCGCAGCTCGGCGGAGTGCGATGCGGTCTGCGGTCTACGGTCTACGGTCTACGGTCTACGGTCTACGGTTCGAACTTGTAGCCGAGGCCCCGGACCGTCACCAGGTAGCGCGGGGCGCCCGGGTCCGGCTCGATCTTGGCGCGCAGCCGCTTGACGTGCACGTCGAGCGTCTTGGTGTCACCCACGTAGTCGGCGCCCCAGACCCGGTCGATGAGCTGCATCCGGGTGAGCACCCGGCCCGCGTTGCGCAGCAGCATCTCCAGCAGGTCGAACTCCTTGAGGGGCAGGTCGACCTTGGAGCCGGACACGGTGACCACGTGCCGGTCCACGTCCATGCGGACCGGGCCGGCCTCCAGCGCCGCCGGGGTGACCTCCTCCGGCTCGCCGCGCCGGCGCAGCACCGCACGGATACGGGCGACCAGCTCACGGGAGGAGAACGGCTTGGTGACGTAGTCGTCGGCCCCTATCTCCAGGCCGACGACCTTGTCGATCTCGCTGTCCTTGGCGGTCACCATGATCACCGGGACGTTGGAGCGGCCCCGCAGCTGGCGGCACACCTCCGTACCGGGCAGCCCCGGCAGCATCAGGTCGAGGAGGACGAGGTCGGCGCCGTTGCGCTCGAACTCGTCGAGTCCGTCGGGCCCGGTGGCCGCGACGGCGACCTCGAAGCCCTCCTTGCGGAGCATGTACGACAGGGCGTCGGAGAAGGACTCCTCGTCCTCGACGACGAGCACTCGGGTCACGGAAGGACCTCCGGGGCGGTAAATGATTCGTACGGTGACGACTGTGACTGCTATGACTGCTGTGACGGTGAAGCCTGCGACGTCCGCGAGGACGGCGGTGACACTGTGCGTGGCTGTCCGGCCTCGGTCTCCTCGTCGAGGACGGGGTGCTCGTGCGCGCGGTCCCGGTCGCGGGCCTCCCGGGCCGCTGCCGCCTCCGGCAGCCGCAGGGTGAAGGTGGAGCCCTGTCCCTCGGCGCTCCACACCGTGACCTCCCCGCCGTGCGAGGCGACCACGTGCTTCACGATCGCGAGACCCAGGCCGGTGCCGCCGGTGGCACGTGAGCGGGCCGGGTCCACACGGTAGAAGCGCTCGAAGATGCGCTCCTTGTCCTTGTCGGAGATGCCGATGCCCTGGTCGGTGACGGCGAGCTCGACGAGGTCTCCGCCCGGCACGGTGATCCTGCGGGCGGCTATGCCGACGCGGGTGCGGGCCGGGGAGTAGTTGACCGCGTTCTCGACGAGGTTGCCGAGGGCGGCGGCGAGCTGGCCGCGGTTGCCCCAGACCCGCAGGTCGGCGGTGCCGCCGGTGGCCATGGTGATCTGCTTGGTGCCGGCCTGGTGGCGGCAGCGGTCGATGGCCTCGGCGACGAGTTCGTCGACGCGCACCGGCTCGGCGTCCTCCAGGGGATCGTCGTTCTGCACCCGGGAGAGGTCGATCAGCTCCTGCACCAGGTTGGTGAGCCGGGTCGCCTCGATCTGCATCCGGCCGGCGAAGCGCTCCACGGCCTCCGGGTCGTCCGAGGCGTCCATCACGGCCTCGGAGAGGAGGGAGAGCGCGCCGACGGGCGTCTTCAGCTCGTGGCTCACGTTGGCGACGAAGTCGCGTCGTACGGCCTCGATCCGGCGGGCCTCGGTCAGGTCCTCGACGAGCAGCAGCACCAGCCGCGACCCCAGCGGCGCGACGCGCGCGGAGACGGCGAGGGCCTCGCCGCGCCCGGTGCCGCGCCGCGGCAGGTCCAGCTCGACCTGCCGTATCTCCCCGTCCCGCCGGGTGTCCCGGGTCATCTGGAGCATGGGCTCCACGGCCAGTTTCCCGCCGCGGACCAGCCCGAGGGCGTACGCGGCGGAGCTGGCCTTGACGACGGCGTCGGCCTCGTCGAGGACGACGGCGGAGGAGCGCAGCACGGACAGGACCGTGTCCACGCCGGGCGGCAGCACCGCGTCGGTGTGCAGCGAGGTGCGCGTCGGACGCTTCTGCTCCCGTTCACTGAAGCGGAACGCCAGCATGGCGATGACACCGGTGAGCACTCCGGCGATCGCTGCCGCTGCGGCGACCGCCGCGTTCACGTCCATGCGACCAGGTTAGGCATGGCGTACGACCTGCCCGCACCCGTCCGGGTGCGACCTCGAACACTCGTCGCCCAGAGTTCACCTAGGAGCCAGCGACGGTTCACTTGAGGTGACGGAAACGGACGCGTACGAGCCGGAACGTGGGAGCGTGGGGGCCGCACCGCTGGTTGCCACGACGGGCCGCGCCGGACGTCACCGGCGGGGCCGCAGCCCCTGCAACCCCTGCAGCCCCCGGACGAAGACGCACGAGAGGGAACCGAAGATGCGGGACGCGTACCACGAGGAACTGGACTCGATCGGCGACGGACTGGTGGAGATGGCCCGGCTGGTCGGGTCGGCCATCGGACGCGCCACGACCGCCATCCTCGACGCCGATCTGAAGCTGGCCGAGAGCGTGATCGAGGCCGACCAGAAGGTCGACGAACTCCAGCACGGCCTGGAGGCCCAGGCCATAGCGCTGCTGGCCCGGCAGCAGCCGGTGGCGACGGATCTGCGGATCGTCGTCACCTCGCTGCGGATGTCCGCGGACCTGGAGCGCTCCGGCGACCTGGCCCAGCACGTGGCCAAGCTGGCGCGGTTGCGCTTCCCGGAGCGGGCGGTGCCCCAGGACCTGCACGCCACCATCCTGGAGATGGGCCAGCTCGCCCAGCGCCTGATGGCGAAGGCCGCCGAGGTGATCGTCACCAAGGACGTCGACCTGGCCCTCCAGCTGGAGCAGGACGACGACGAGATGGACCTGCTGCACCGCACCCTCTTCCAGCACCTGATCGACGACCGCTGGAAGCACGGCATCGAGACGGCCGTGGACGTCACCCTCCTCGGCCGCTACTACGAGCGCTACGCCGACCACGCGGTGGCGGTGGCCAAGCGGGTGGTCTACCTGGTCACGGGCGAGCACGCCGACGAGTTGCAGCAGGACATCCAGTCGGTGCCGAAGGTCGACGGGTCCTGAGCGCCGGCTCGGCGTGCGGCACGCGGGGCACGCGGGGCGGGTGACGGCACGGGTGGCGGGGCCTGGGTCGGCGGGTGACGGCGCGGGTCCCGGCGTCGGGATGCGGCGCCGGGTTCCGGCGTCGAGATGCGGAACGAGCCACCGTGCGCCGTTGATGCGCCCGGCGGAACGGGCATGCAATGAGCGAAGGCACCAGCCTCGAGGAGGGACCCATGGCCGAATCCCCCAGCACCGCGCCCGACCCCGCCCGGATCCGCGAGACCGAGCAGCCCGCCGAGCCCAGGAACCTGCCGCTCCTCGCCGCCTGCGGCTGCGGCTCGGGCTGCGGCTGCGGCTGCCAGTCGGGCGGCCCCTGCCAGTGCGGCTGACAGAGCGGTAGACGCAATGCGAACCCACACGTTCGACTCACTCGACGCGGGGCCCCGGCGACAGCGCCGGGGCTCCGCGTCGGCGAGTGGCTGTCACCCACTTCGGGGGGACGTCGGGCCGCGGGCCGCCGTCTTCTGCCTGGCTGCCGGCCACAAGGAGGCAGCCGCCACCTGTTTGCTCAGTACACCCGAGAGTCACAGAAACATGGCCGATCAGTAACAGAATACGTGTAGCGCTCTTATATCGGCATGTCCCGGACGAGGTGGGGGGCGCGCGGCCTACCGGCCGCCGTCACACTCGCGCGGCGCGCATCCGCGTCGCGCACGCGCCATCGCACCAGCAGGGAGAGCCTGCGTCCGTGTCCGTGTCCGTGTCCGTGTCCGCCGCCGTGACCGCCCGCCGCCTGTCCGCGGCCGCCGTCGCCGCGGGGGCCCTGATCGGGATGGACGGTCGAGGTCTGGCGCGCCCCGGAGGGCGACGTCCTGCTCAAGGGCACCCTCACGACCACCGCACTGTGGCTGACCTCGGTCGTCCTGCACGTCCCGCTCTCCGCCCGGATCGACCACACGACGCACACGGGGATCCTGGGCCCGGCCTCGCTCTACGCCTCCATCGCGTTCGGCCTCGGCACACAGAACGCCCTGGTACGGGCCCGGGCCGCCGCCCTGGGGGCCGCACCCGCACCCGCACCGGCACCCGGAACCTGAAGGACCCTGAAGAACGACGCATCCCGCATCCGGAACCGGTCAGGAATCGAGAAGCGCGCCCGCGCGGGCCACGGCTACCGTTGCGGCGACGGACACCACGGCGGCACCGCGCCGACGGCAACGGACGGAGACACGATGAGCATGGCCACGAGGACGGACGGCACCCCCGGCGGCCGGCCCGCCCGGCCTGTCCGGCCCACCCGGCCGCCCGTGCCGCACGCCGCCGACGCCCACGACCTGATCCGCGTGCACGGCGCACGTGAGAACAACCTCAAGGACGTGAGCGTAGAGATCCCCAAGCGACGGCTGACGGTGTTCACCGGCGTCTCCGGGTCGGGCAAGAGTTCCCTCGTCTTCGGCACCATCGCCGCGGAGTCGCAGCGCCTGATCAACGAGACGTACAGCACTTTCGTACAGGGTTTCATGCCGACGCTCGCGCGGCCCGAGGTCGACGTACTCGACGGGCTGACGACCGCGATCATCGTCGACCAGCAGCGGATGGGCGCCGACCCCCGCTCCACCGTCGGCACCGCGACGGACGCCAACGCGATGCTGCGCATCCTCTTCAGCCGGCTCGGCGAGCCGCACATCGGCTCGCCCAAGGCGTTCTCCTTCAACGTCGCCTCGATCAGCGGCGCGGGCGCGGTCACCGTCCAGCGCGGCGGGCAGAGCGTGAAGGAGCGCCGCAGCTTCAGCATCACCGGCGGCATGTGCCCGCGCTGCGAGGGCCGGGGCACGGTCTCCGACCTCGACCTCACCCAGCTCTACGACGACTCCAGGTCGCTGGCCGACGGCGCGCTCTCCGTACCCGGCTACAAGTCGGGCGGCTGGAACCACCGCCTCTACAGCGAGTCCGGCTTCTACGACCCGGACAAGCCGATCCGCGACTTCACCGCGACCGAACTGCACGACTTCCTGCACCGCGAGCCGACCCGGATGAAGATCGCGGGCATCAACATGACCTACGAGGGTCTGGTCCCGCGGATCCAGAAGTCGATGCTCGCCAAGGACAAGGAGGGCATGCAGCCGCACATCCGGGAGTTCGTGGACCGCGCGGTCACCTTCACCTCCTGCCCGGAGTGCGAGGGCACGCGGCTCAGCGAGGCGGCCCGCTCGTCGCGGGTCGACGGGGTGAGCATCGCGGACGCCTGCGCGATGCAGATCAGCGACCTGGCGGCCTGGGTCCGCCGCCTCGACGAGCCGACGGTGGCGCCGCTGCTGGCGGCGCTGCGGGGCACCCTCGACTCGTTCGTGGAGATCGGCCTCGGCTACCTCTCCCTGGACCGCCCGGCCGGCACGCTCTCCGGCGGTGAGGCGCAGCGCGTCAAGATGATCCGCCACCTGGGCTCCTCGCTCACCGACGTCACGTACGTCTTCGACGAGCCCACCACGGGCCTGCACCCGCACGACATCCAGCGGATGAACAACCTGCTGCTCCGGCTGCGGGACAAGGGCAACACGGTGCTGGTCGTGGAGCACAAGCCCGAGGTGATCGCGATCGCCGACCACGTCGTCGACCTCGGCCCCGGCGCGGGCGCGGCGGGCGGTGCCGTCTGCTTCGAGGGCACCGTCGAGGGACTGCGGTCCGCCGGGACCATCACGGGACGCCACCTCGACGACCGGGCCGCCCTGAAGAAGACGGTGCGCGAGCCCACCGGCACCCTGGAGATCCGCGGGGCGGACGCACACAACCTGCGCGACGTCGACGTGGACGTCCCGCTCGGCGTGCTCTGTGTGGTCACCGGCGTCGCCGGGTCCGGGAAGAGTTCGCTCGTGCACGGTTCGATCCCGGCCGGGGCGGGCGTGGTCTCGGTCGACCAGACCCCGATCCGCGGCTCGCGCCGCAGCAACCCGGCGACGTACACCGGACTGCTCGAACCGATCCGCAAGGCGTTCGCCAAGGCCAACGGCGTCAAGCCCGCCCTGTTCAGCGCCAACTCGGAGGGCGCCTGCCCGACCTGCAACGGTGCCGGCGTCATCTACACCGACCTCGCCGTGATGGCCGGGGTCGCCACCACCTGCGAGGAGTGCGAGGGCAAGCGCTTCGAGGCGTCCGTCCTCGACCACCACCTCGGCGGCCGTGACATCAGTGAGGTGCTCGCGATGTCGGTCGACGAGGCCGAGGAGTTCTTCGCGGCGGGCGAGGCGCGCACCCCGGCCGCCCACCGGATCCTCCAGCGGATGTCCGACGTGGGCCTCGGCTACCTCACCCTCGGCCAGCCCCTCACCACCCTGTCCGGCGGCGAGCGCCAGCGCCTCAAACTGGCCACCCACATGGCCGACAAGGGCGGCATCTACGTCCTCGACGAACCCACCGCCGGACTCCACCTGGCCGACGTCGAACAACTCCTCGCCCTGCTCGACCGCCTCGTCGAATCCGGCAAGTCGGTCATCGTGGTCGAACACCACCAGGCGGTCATGGCCCACGCGGACTGGATCATCGACCTGGGCCCGGGCGCGGGCCACGACGGCGGCCGCATCGTGTTCGAGGGGACCCCGGCCGACCTGGTGGCCGGCCGCTCGACGCTCACGGGGGAGCATTTGGCGGGGTATGTGGGGGCGTGACCGGGGGACTTCCGGGGCGGCCACCGGGGGTACGACGCTCGACTCGGCTCGTGGAGGCCACCGCCACCGGTGCACATCGCTCCTGCGGCTCGGCTGAAGTCCGGGCCGCCTGCCCCCGGAACCATCCGCGGGCAGGCGGCTCAGGACTGCCGGCCACCTCTTGTCGCCACCTCGTGTCGCCCGGGTCTTGCCGGGCTTCCCGGTGAGCCGGGTCCTTCTTGGTCAGGAGCGCGGCCCCGCGTACTTCCACGGCGCCGCCGGGAGCGCCGGCCCGATTACGGCGGGCCGGACTCTTCCCTGCGCTCGGGGCGGCGCTGTCACCATTCGTCGTAGTCGCGGATCACCCGGAAGCTGCCCACGACGCCGTCGTCACCGAACACGCCCCCGTGAACGGTACGGGTCACCACGCCGTTGGTGGCGCCGTGGGGCCCCACGGTGGCGACCGGCGCGCCGTTGTCACAGGTGAAGCCGCGGAAGACCTCGACAGTCCTCCGGCTGTCGTTGAAGATGTTGAAGCTGCTGGAACCCAGTCCGCTGGCCGCGGTGATGCAGCCCTCGGCGGAGGCGGAGTACATGCGCTCGTTGAAGTAGATCCTTCCCTCTTCCTCATGGCCGCGGCCGCGTTCGCCGCCTTCGCGGTCACGACCCTCGTCCCCCTTCTCCTCGCCTGCGCTGCCGCCGCCCGCGGGAGCCGCGGCGGGGGCGGCCGGTCGGGCGGGCTCGGCCGGTCGGGCAGGCTCGGCCACCCGTTGGACGGATGCCGCCAACGGGCGGACAGACGGGGACGCGGCGGCGGATCCGGTGGTCGACGCGTAGGTGATACCAGTGGCCGCAAGGACCGCGGCGCCTACGCCGGCAGCGGCCACAGCAAAGGTGTGCGTGGGCATGTCACTTTCCTCTGTCTCACGGACGTCGGCCGGGCGACCGACCTGCGATGAACGTAACGACAGCCCGCAAAGCTGTCATTTCAGACATGTCCAAGGCGTGACGCCATGAGCCCACCCAGGGGAAAACGCGGCGCTCACCGCATACCGGCGCGACATCCGTGCCGCGCAAGGCGCAGGAGCGCGTCGGGCGTCCCGGCCGGTACCGCCGGCAGGATTCGCACGTTCGACGGCGAGGCGCAGTACGCGCTCCGGGAAGAGGCGCAGTACGCGCTCCGGGAAGCGGTCAAGTCCGCTTCGGCGTACCGACGTTGTCTTCGACGCCAGCCGGTCAGCCAGCCGTCACCGCAGCTTCCAGAGGGTCCGTGTGTACGGCAGGAGGCCAGGTCCGAGCTGCGTCGTCCCACCGCAGGTCGCGTAAGCGGCGCTCCCGCCCGACGGGTCCGCCCGCGCTCAGGTGATGCGTTCCGAGTGCCCGTCGGGGAACCTGCACGAGGGACCGCTGTAGGGACCGCCCGGGTGGACCGTTCCGCCCTGGGCCGTGCACTGTTCAGCCGTGATGGACGGATACGGCGCTGCCTGAGCGGTGGCGGCGCCGACGGCACTCATGCCGGCGAGGGTCGCCGTGGCGAGGGCGAGCCCGAACAGTCGTCGTGCACGCATTGGCTTTCTCCTCTCGCGTGTCCCTGGCCGGTACTTCGGGATGACCGGGCTGCGCCAGGGACGGCCTATTACTACGGCTTACTACGGCCTATTACTCAGAATGGGTGACGGTGATCGGACGCGCGAGTCGTGGCAGGCGGGCGCCGTAACCCCTCCGGCACTGGACGGGGCGGGGGCGGGGCCTGAACCCGCCAGACCAACTGCCCACCTCCCGGGCCCCTAGCGCGCCTGACGGGCCGGCACAGTCCCGATGACTCCCCCGGCCACGCTCGCGCGGGAGCGCCCCGCGGCGCGTGGCTGCGGGGCGCCCTGTGCGGTTCAGTCGACCCGCTCTCCGTCGTGCGTACCGCCCTTGCAGAAGTTGCCCGACTCGTTGATCGCGGGCGTTCCGCCGCCCTGCTTGCACTGAGAAGGCGTGACGTAGGACGGAGCCCCCTGTGCGGTGGCGGCGGTGGCGGTGGCGGCGCTTGTGAGACCGAGTCCGGCGAGGGCTGCCGTGGCGATGACGGCGGTGAGGATTCGTCGAATGCGCATTTGGTTTCCCTTTCACGGATTGCCTCGGTTGGGGCACTAGCCAGCTTGATCTTCACCCATGTGAGTGGCACGTCATGTTGCGCCATTCGGGTGACATTGCGGTCGGTTGCGGGGTCGGTGACACGACCCGCCGGGCAGGCCTCCAAGGCCTTCCGGGTGCCCAGGACGGGCGAGGGAGAGGATGCGACGCTGGAGTGAGGGGCGGCGAGTGGAGGTTCGAGTGCGTCTTGAGTGCGTCTCATCCGGTCCGGGGCCCGCCCTCTCCTTCGGCCTGGCGACCATGTCCCGGTACGGCTCAATGGATACGACGCAGAATCGTGCGGCCGGTCCGTGCGCCCGCCGGCCGGGGCACCACCCACCGAGCGTCGCCAGGCGGCCTCACCGCGTGGATCCGGCCCGCCGGGACCAGGGCCGCGCGGCCAACACGGAAGGCAGGTGCGTCCCATGCGCACGTCGACCCGTATCGCCGGTGCCCTCACCGGCCTGACCCTCACCCTCGGCGGTGCGGTCCTCGCCGCTCCCGCGGCCCGGGCGGACATCCCCGCCTGCACGCGGATGGCCGAACTGGCCGGTGCCACCGCTTCCGACTCCGTCACAGCGGCCTGCGGCCGTGGCGTGGTCGGAGACCTGCAGAGTTGTGTGACCGGGCTGACCGGGGCCGGAGTCGCGGGCGGCGCCGCGACCGGTGCCTGCCGGGCGGCGGCCCACGAACCGCGTTAGACCGGCGCTGTCGTCGGCATCGATGTAAAGGAAGTCACGCCTCTGACCGCCCGTCAGGCTCTGTGAGCACATGGAGCCGACGCCGCCGCCGAGCCGCCGATCGGCGCGGCCACGGCCACGGCCACGGCCACGGCACAGCGACAAGCCCCCTGCCCCGCGGAAGAACCGCAGACAGGGAGCTTGTCGGCTTGTTCGTGAGCGCTTACTTCTTCTTGCCCTGGGTCTTGCCGGGGATCTTGGTGAGCTGGATTTTTGCTGGTCAGGGCAGCGTTCATGAGTGGCCGAGCGGTCGTCGTTGGCTACTGTCGAGCGGCCTCGGACGGCCCAGAGACGGCCCAGCTTCGGCGCGCTCAGCTGTCGGCGAGCACCCTCGATGCGCCCTGTCCGAACCTCAGCCGAAAGTCAGCCACGACGGTGGGCCAGCCGTCCAGGCAGGCCCGCGTGTGCCTCGCTGTGCCCCCGCCGGCCTGAGCCACGCTGCCAGTCGTGGACCAGCACAAGGCGCTACGACGGAAGCGGATACGTGGCACCTTGCGTGATGACCTCTTCGTCCCGAAGCAACTCAGGTGAGCACTTGGCCTTGGGCTCGTGTGCTCCTCACCTGCGCTGATGGTCCGCAGGCGTCCGCGCTTGTCCGGCGCTGTGCGTCGGCGTTGTCACGCAGTTAGACACTCACCGGGCGTCGCCGCCCAGCGGGCTCGCGACTGCTGACGGCGCAGGCGCTTAGAAGATGACCAATGCCTTCGTGGCTCGGTCCGCGGCCCCGCTGTTCCCCGCCCCCCCGCCTCCGGATCGGGCGCACAAGGGACACGTACAGATGCACTCACGAGGCGCACTGGTTGGGCAGCCCATGTCAATCCCTCGCGGGGGTGGCCGCGATCGCGTCATCTCCGCAGCCGACCTGACCTGCCTGAGGCCAATACTGAAGCGGCCGCCACTCGACCAAACCGCCTCATCAAGCCAATAACTCTGATCACCCTTCAAATCACCTCTAATAGTGAATCGTTCCGCTTGGAGAGCATGAGACGCACCACACCCGACTGGAGAGGGTTGCCAGCATGTCCGACTGGAAGCGCATCGACGGGTCGTTAGCGCGGATCGCAGTGGGATCCAGGACCAACGTCTGGGGTGTCAACGCCGCCGGCGCGATCTACCGCTACACCAACAACGACGCCAACCCCTGGATCAACATCCCCGGATCGCTGTCCGACATCGGCGCGGCCGCCGACGGCACCGTCTGGGGCTGCAACGCAGCCCATGAGGTCTACCGCTACACGGGCGACCAGGACAGCAACAACTGGAAGAAGATCAACGGCTCGCTGGTGCGGATCACTGTGGGCTCCAGGACCAACGTCTGGGGTGTCGACCCGGCCGGTGCGGTCTACCGCTACAGCAACAGTGACGCCAACCCCGCCAACCCCTGGATCAACATCCCCGGGAACCTGTCCGACATCGGCGCGGGCGCCGACGGCACCGTCTGGGGCTGCAACGCAGCCAACCAGGTCTACCGCTACACCGGCGACCGGGACGCCAACAACTGGAAGGGCCTCAACGGCTCACTCAAAGCGATCGACGTCGGCTCCCGCACCGCCGTCTGGGGCTGCGACCCCGCCGACGCGATCTACCACTACACCTACAGCGACACCACCCCCGCCAACCCCTGGCTCAACATCCCCGGCTCGCTTTCCGACATCGGCGTAGGCGCCGACGGCACTGTCTGGGGAGTCAACGCCGCCGGCGCGATCTACCGCTACACCGGCGACCTGCCCGGCTGACCCTGCCCCCTGAGGCGAACCCTGGTGCGCCACACAAAGCCCGCCTGCGACAACGACCTCTGAAACGCCGAAGGGCCAGTCGCGAGGGAAACCCTCCCGAGCTGGCCCTTCTCTTGCCCCGGCAGGATTTGAACCTGGGGCCTCATCCTCATCGGGTCGATCACGACCGCTCGGCGGTGACGGCTGATCGGCCTTGGGCCTGCGTCGGCCGTCCATTGATGTTCGGCGTCGACCGGAGGTGTGCGCGGACGATCTACTCCAACGTGCGGGCGGCGCTGAGCGCGGCCGTGGACGACGGCCACCTTCCCCGGAACCCGTGCGCTGCCCGCTCGGTCCGGCCACCGACCATCGACAACAAACGCGTCACGCCATGGACGCCCGAGCGGGTCTTCGCCGTCCGGGATGCCATGCCCGAGCGCTTCCAAGCCATGGTCGACCTGGGCGGTGGCTGCGGGCTTCGCCAGGGCGAGATCCTGGGTGTGGCCGTCGATGCGATCGACTTCGCCTCGGACACGCTCCACGTGGTCCAGCAATTAAAGCTAAGCCGCAGCAAGGCCGTGTTCGCACCACCGAAGGGCGGCAAGCTGCGGGATGTGCCGCTCCCCGGTCCCGTCGCCGATGCGCTCCGGGCGCACATGAAGCGGTTCCCGCCGGTCGAGATCACCTTGCCGTGGAAGGTGGCGGACGGGACCCCGGGGACCAAGCGCCTCCTCTTCGCCGGGCCGCGCGGCGGGCACGTCTGGCGTACGTCGCTCAACGAGGAAGTGTGGAAGCGGGCCCTCGCGGCGGCCGGCGTGATCCCCGAACGGAAGCCGGGCCAGCCGTACGCCGAGTCGCGCGAGAACGGCATGCACGCACTGCGCCACTTCTACGCCTCGGTGCTCCTGGACGCGGGCGAGAACATCAAGGCCCTCGCCGAGTACCTGGGCCACTCGGACCCGGGCCTGACGCTCCGCGTGTACGCACATCTCATGCCGTCGAGTCAGGAGCGCACCCGCAAGGCGGTCGCCGCCGTCTTCGACACGGCCCGGTCGGGCCCCTCCAGCACCTGACGGCCCAGAGACGGCCCAGAGCCAGCGAAAAGCCCCCTCCCAGCGGAGAAGCCGCAGGCAGGGGGCTTGTTCGTGGGCGCTTACTTCTTCTTGCCCTGGTTCTTGACCGCCTCGATCGCCGCCGCTGCCGCGGTCGGGTCGAGGTAGGTGCCGCCCGGGGTGACGGGGCGGAAGTCCGCGTCGAGTTCGTAGGAGAGGGGGATGCCCGTGGGGATGTTGAGGCCGGCGATGTCGGCGTCGGAGATCTGGTCAAGGTGCTTGACCAGGGCGCGCAGGCTGTTGCCGTGGGCGGCGATCAGGACCGTTCGGCCGGTGAGGAGGTCGGGGACGATGCTGTCGAACCAGTACGGCAGCATGCGGGCGACGACGTCCTTCAGGCACTCCGTCTGCGGGCGCAGCTCCGGCGGGAGGGTCGCGTAGCGCGGGTCGGAGAACTGGGAGTACTCGGCGTCGCGGGCCAGCGGGGGCGGCGGGGTGTCGTAGGAGCGGCGCCAGAGCATGAACTGCTCCTCGCCGAACTCCTCCAGCGTCTGGGCCTTGTCCTTGCCCTGGAGGGCGCCGTAGTGGCGCTCGTTCAGGCGCCAGGAGCGGTGGACCGGGATCCAGTGGCGGTCGGCGGCCTCCAGGGCGAGCTGGGCCGTGCGGATCGCGCGCTTCTGGACGGACGTGTGGACCACGTCGGGCAGCAGGCCGACGTCCTTGAGCAGCTCACCGCCGCGGACCGCCTCCTTCTCGCCCTTCTCGTTGAGGTTGACGTCCACCCAGCCGGTGAACAGGTTCTTCGCGTTCCACTCGCTCTCGCCGTGGCGGAGGAGGATCAGCTTGTACGGTGCGTCGGCCATGCATCCGAGCCTAATCCACGCATTCGGCGCCCCGCCCGTGTGCCCGGCAGGCGGACGGCGGCACGCCGACAGTTGACGGCTTCTGTTAATTGAGTGGTTGGCCGTCGGGCTGCCCTCGTAAGTTGTGCGTACGGCCAGTGCGTAAGTCGCGCTTGCCGCATGAGCCACTTACATCCGGGGGTCGTCCATGTCCGTCACCAGTCTCAGACGCGCCGCCCGCGAAACCGTCTCCGGGCTGCCCCGCGAGTTCTGGTGGCTGTGGACGAGCACCCTGGTCAACCGGCTCGGCGCCTTCGTCGCCACGTTCATGGCGCTGTACCTCACGCTCGATCGGGGGTACTCCGCCTCCTACGCCGGTCTCGTCGCCTCGCTGCACGGGCTCGGCGGGGTCGTCTCCTCCCTCGGCGGGGGTGTGATGGCCGACCGGCTGGGACGGCGGCCGACCCTGCTCGTCGCCCAGGCCTCGACGGCCGTCTTCGTCGCGCTGCTCGGCTTCGTGCACGACCCGGTCTCCATCGCCGGTGTCGCCTTCCTCGTCGGCATGGCCTCCAACGCCTCGCGACCCGCCGTGCAGGCGATGATGGCGGACATCGTGCGGCCCGAGGACCGCGTCCGGGCGTTCTCGCTGAACTACTGGGCGATCAACCTCGGCTTCGCCGTCTCCTCCATGGCGGCCGGCTTCATCGCCGAGTTCAGCTATCTCGCCGGGTTCCTGATCGAGGCCGCGATGACCATGGCCTGCGCGGTCGTCGTCTTCCTCAAGCTGCCCGAGTCCCGGCCCCGTGGGGACGAGCAGGGCGGGAAGGCGGGTGCGGACGCGTCCGTCGGGCTGGTGACCGTCCTGCGCGACCGGCGCTTCATGAGCGTCGTCGGGCTGTCCTTCCTGGTGGCGCTCGTCTTCCAGCAGGGGTCGGTCGGTCTGCCGGTGGCCATGGGCCGGGCCGGGTTCACGCCCGCCGACTACGGTCTGGCCATCGCCGTCAACGGCATCCTCATCGTCGCCCTCCAGATCCCGGTCACCCGGCTCATCGAGCACCGGGACCCCAAGCGGCTGCTCGTCGTCTCGTCCCTGCTGGCCGGTTACGGGTTCGGGCTGACCGCCTTCGCCGGGTCGGTCGGTGTGTTCGCCCTGACGGTGTGCGTCTGGACCCTGGGCGAGATGATCAACGCACCGACGCAGACCGGGCTCGTCGTCCGCCTCTCCCCCGTGCACGGGCGCGGTCGCTACCAGGGCGTCTACACCCTGTCCTGGTCGCTCGCCGCCCTCGTCGCCCCGCTGATGTCCGGCGCGGTCATCGACGACCTGGGCGCGGAGTGGCTGTGGGGCATGTGCGCGGTCGTCGGGACGGTCGCCGCCGTCGGCTACGGGGCACTGATGCGACGCCTGCCGAAGGAGGAACCCGTCGCGCTCACGGGGGATGCCGGGGGTTCCGGGACGGGTACCGGGGAGCGGGCCTCCGAGGTCAGCGCCGCCTGACGTCCCGAGCGGGGCCTCCGAGGTCAGTGCGGCCTCGGGCCCCGAGCGGGGCCTCGGGGCCGCCTCGCCCCGCCGTTCCGCGCCCGCCTCACGGATGCATCCGCGCGCCCTTCAGCACCTTGTCCACCGCGTTCCGCGGGCCGTACACCGCGAGTCCCACGAGGTCCAGGCCGGCGGTCCCCACCGCCCGGACCGCCGCGCGGTTGTCGCGGTCGTTGCCCGTGGTGAACAGGTCCGAGGTGAACACCGCGCGCGGCAGGGCCCGGGACAGGGCCTTGGCGTGGGCCGCCGTCAGCGTCTCCTTCGTGCCCTCGAAGACCAGCACCGGCTGGCGGAACATCGGCAGGTAGGACACGTCGTCGGCGTCCTCGTACGGCTCCCCGACCACTTCCGGGACCGTCGCGCCGAGGCCGCTGACCAGGAAGGCGGTCACGTTCAGGCGCTGCCAGGTCTCCAGGTCCTCGCGCAGCAGGACGGCGATCTTGGTGTCGAAGCGGATCGGTGCGTTCGGTTCCGGCTGGGAGGTGGGGCTGGAGTTCGGTCCGGAGTTCGGTCCGGAGTTCGGCTCAGAGTTCATGCAGTGAGACTGCCGGGCATGCGGGCACCGGGTCTTGTACGTTCTTTGCGTGGCCGCCGAACAGGCCGGACAGGCCGAAGTCTCCGCGTGGCGCCCTCGTGTCCCGGGCGTCGTGGAGGTCTTCCACGCCCACTTCACCGAGTACGCGTACCCGATGCACGTCCACGAGGCCTGGACGCTGCTGATCGTCGACGACGGCGCCGTACGGTACGACCTGGACCGGCACGAGCACGGCACCCCGCACGACACGGTGTCCCTGCTGCCGCCGCACGTGCCGCACAACGGTTCCCCGGCGCTCCCCGGCGGTTTCCGCAAGCGGGTGGTGTACCTCGACAGCAGCCGGCTGGGCGAGGAACTGATCGGGGCGGCCGTGGACGGGCCGGACCTGCGTGAGCCGGTACTGCGGCGGCGCGTCGGCCAGCTGCACTCCGCGCTCGGCCGCCGCGGTGACGAGCTGGAGGCCGAGAGCAGGCTGGCGCTGGTCGGGGAGCGGCTGCGGGACCATCTGCGGCACCGGGTGGCGGACCCGGAGCCGCCCCGGCGGGACCCGGTGCTCGCCCGGCGGCTGCGGGACCTGCTCGACGCGCGGGTGGTGGACGGGGTCCAGCTGGAGGAGGCCGCGCGGCTGCTGCACGCCCATCCCGCGCACCTCGTACGGGCGTTCAGCGGGGCGTACGGCATCGCCCCGCACCAGTACCTGATGTCACGCAGGGTCGGCCGGGCACGCCGGCTGCTGCTGGACGGGCTGCCACCGGGCGAGGTGGCGTCGGAGACCGGGTTCTGCGACCAGGCGCACCTCACCCGGCACTTCAAGAAGCTGGTGGGGGTCACCCCCGGGCGCTACCGGCACCGCGGCGCGCGCTGAGCCTCGCCGGGCCGGCCCGTTCAGTCCGCCGGGCGCTGGATCAGGTGCGTGAACGCTTCCAGGTTGCGCGTCGACTCGCCGCGCGACACCCGCCACGCGTACTCCTTGCGGATCGCGGAGGCGAAGCCCAGCTCCAGGAGGGTGTTGAAGGCGCCGTCGGCCGCCTCCAGGACCTGGCCGAGCAGGCGGTCGACCTCGTCGGCGGTGACGGAGGCGAGGGAGAGGCGGGCGGTGGCGTAGACGTCGCCGAGGCGGTCGACGGCGTAACTCACGCCGTACATCTTGAGGTTGCGTTCCAACAGCCAGCGGTGGACGCCCGCCTCGTTCTCGTCGGGGTGACGGACGACGAAGGCGTTCAGGGAGAGGGAGTGACGGCCCACCAGGAAGGAGACCGTGGTGGAGAGCTTGCGGGTGCCGGGGAGCTTGACGACGTAGGTGCCGGGCTCGGGGCTCTCCCACTCCAGCTCGGCGTCCTCGAAGACGGCTTCGAGGACCTGCCGGGCCTGCCCTGCCCTGTCTGTGTCACCCATGGTGGGAGCGTACGTCACCCGTGGTGGGCGCGTACGCGACGGCGGTGGGACTGCAGCGCCGCCGTGTACACCTCGGCGGTCGCCGCCGCCGAGGCGTCCCAGCCGAAGGAGCACGCGTGGCGGGCCGCGGCGGCGCCCATCCGGTCGGCGAGGTGGGGGTGGTCGGCGAAGTCGCCCAGCACGCGCGCGTAGGCCGCCGGGTCGTGGCCGTCCACGAGGAACCCGGTCTCGCCGTCGCGGACGGCCACCGGCAGGCCGCCGACGGCCGCCGCCAGGACCGGCGTGCCGGCCGCCTGTGCCTCTATCGCGACCAGGCCGAAGGACTCGCTGTAGGAGGGCATGACCAGTACGGAAGCGGCCCGGAACCAGTCGGCGAGCTGCTCCTGCCCGACGGGCGGGCGAAACCGTACGACGTCCGCGATGCCCAGCCGCGCGGCCAGTTTCTGCAGGCCCTCGGGCTTGGCGAGGCCGCTGCCGCTGGGGCCGCCGACTATCGGGACGACGATGCGGGAGCGCAGGTCGGGGCGCTCGCCGAGCAGGACGCCCACGGCCTTGAGCAGCACGTCGGGGGCCTTGAGGGGCTGGATGCGCCCGGCGAAGAGCGGGATAAGGGCGTCCCGCGGGAGCCCGAGGCGGGCGCGGGCCGCGGCGCGGCCGTCACCGGGGCGGAAGCGGTCGAGGTTCACGCCGGGGTGGACCACGGCGACCCTGGCCGGGTCGGCCGTGTAGTGCCGTACCAGTTCCTCGGCCTCGTCGTCCGTGTTGGCGATCAGCCGGTCGGAGGCCGCGACGATCTGCGTCTCGCCGATGACGCGGGCGGCGGGTTCGGGCGTGTCGCCCGCGGCCAGGTTGGCGTTCTTGACCTTGGCCATGGTGTGCATGGCGTGCACCAGGGGCACGCCCCAGCGCTGGGCGGCGAGCCAGCCGACGTGCCCGGAGAGCCAGTAGTGCGAGTGCACGAGGTCGTAGTAGCCGGGGCGGTGGCCGGCCCAGGCCTGCATCACGCCGTGCGTGAAGGCGCACAGCTGGGCCGGGAGTTCCTCCTTGGCCAGGCCCTCGTACGGGCCGGCGTCGACGTGGCGGACGAGGACGCCGGGCGCGAGGTCGACGCGGGGCGGCAGGCCGCCGGCCGTGGCCCGGGTGAAGATCTCCACCTCGATGCCCTGGTCGGCCAGGCGCTGGGCCAGCTCGACGATGTAGACGTTCATGCCGCCCGCGTCGCCGGTGCCGGGCTGGTGGAGCGGTGAGGTGTGCACGGAGAGCATGGCGACGCGCCGGGGCCTGCGGGAGAGCCGCAGCCGCGCGGGAGCCTGCGAAGAGCGGCGCCCGAGCCTGCCGACGTACTGGCTCACGTGGCGTTCCTCCTTGCTGCGGGCATGCCGGACCCGGGGCGCGGCGCGCCCTTCAGAAGGCAACGCCACGAGGGGCGCCGCCATTTCCGCCGCCAGGCTCTTTACTCAATCATTACCTGATCTCGCTCAACCGTTCGATGGCGGGGTGCGTGCGGCGCGAGCACCCTGCCCCGCCCCCGCCCTGCTCCGCCCGGTGGCACGCGGTGTGCGTCCGGAACCGAGTGCCCCCATACCCTCGTATCCATGACATCCCGCGCAGCGACCCTCCCCCGCTCCCGGTCCCGGTCGGGCGGGGGGAGCCCCGTGGTGGGAACGGTGACGCGCGGGACGACCAACCCCAACCGGCTGCGCCGCATGGACCGCTGGATCGCGGCCGTGCACGGCCGCGAGCTGCGGCGCGCCGCCGATCCGGTGGCCGTCGACCTCGGCTACGGGGCCGCGCCCTGGACGGCCGTCGAACTGCTCCAGCGGCTGCGCACCGCGGCTCCCCGCGCGCGCGTGGTCGGCGTCGAGATCGAACCGGCCCGGGTCGCCGCCGCGCACCCCTACGAGCGCGAGGGCCTCGTCTTCCGGCACGGCGGCTTCGAGGTGCCCGTGGCGCAGCGCCCGCTGCTCATCCGCGCGGCGAACGTGCTGCGGCAGTACGACGAGGCCGAGGTCGCCGCCGCCTGGGAGCGGCTGTGCGCGCGGCTCGCCCCCGCGGACGGGCACACGCGCGGGGGGCTGCTCGTGGAGGGCACCTGCGACGAGATCGGCCGTCGGCACGTGTGGGTGGCGCTCGGCCCGGAGGGGCCCCGGACCGTCACCTTCGCCACCCGGCTCGGCTCCCTGCACCGCCCCTCGGACCTCGCCGAACGCCTCCCCAAGGCGCTCATCCACCGCAACGTGCCCGGCGAGCCGGTGCACGCCTTCCTGCGCGACTTCGACCGCGCCTGGGCCGCCGCCGCGCCCTACGCCTCCTACGGGGCCCGGCAGCGCTGGATCCGCGCGGTGCGCGACCTGGCGGCCGACTGGCCGCTGACGGACGGTCCGGTGCGCTGGCGGCAGGGCGAAGTGACGGTGGCGTGGGAGGCGTTGGCGCCGCGCCGCTGACGGGAGCGGAGGGAGGGAACGATCTCCGCGAGCCGTACGTCACACAGGCGGGAGACCGGTACGGGTGGGACATCGGGTGCCGGCCCCTGTCGCTCCGGGCGCAGTCGTGGCAGTATCCCCCGGACGGGACATGTTACTGACGGTAAATCAGTTTGGGGGCCGGGATATGGGGCGGGGCAGGCGCAGTGTGCTCGCGGTGGCCGTGACCGTGGTCTGCGCGGTCACCGTGCTGGGGGCGTCCGGCACGGCGTTCGCGAGCGCGGGACCCGACCGCGCGCCGACACAGCCCGCCACGACATCCCCCGCCCTCCCGTCCTCTTCTCCCTCGCCCTCCTCACCCTCCGTCACGGCCCCGCCGGACAAGGACCTGGAGGCCGTCCGCACCAAGCTGGACCAGCTCTACCACGACGCCGCCGTCGCCACGGACGCGTACAACGCCGCCGAGGAGAAGGCCCAGCAGCAGTCCGCCGAGGTCGTCGGACTGTCCCAGAAGATCGTCGAGCAGCAGCGGAAGCTGGACGACCTGAAGGACCGCGCCGGTGCCGCGGCCCGCGCCCAGTACCGCACGGGCGGCCTGCCGCCCCAGGCCCAGCTGCTGCTCAGCAACGACCCGCAGCAGTTCCTCGACGGGGCGGGGCGGGTGCTGGAGGGCGAGCGGGCGACCAGCGGCCTGCTCCAGGACATGACCCACGCCCAGCAGGACCTCCAGCAGTACGCCTCCGACGCCGCCGACCGCCTCCAGGACCTGGAGGCCAACCGCAAGGCCAAGGCCACGGCGCAGAAGCGGATCCAGCAGCGGATCAAGGAGGCGGAACAGCTTCAGGCCAGGCTGGAGGAGCGGCAGCGGGAGCGGCTGGCGCAGCTGGAGCGGCAGGCCGCGCAGCAGGCGCAGGCCGCCTGGCTGGACACCGGCATCCTCAAGGAGATCGGCGGCAGCGCGACCGAGGCGGACAAGAAGGCGGTGGCGTACGCCACGGCCCAGATCGGCAAGCCGTACGAATGGGGCGCGGAGGGCCCGAAGACGTACGACTGCTCCGGGCTCACCTCGCAGGCCTGGGCGGCCGCCGGCCACCCGGTGCCCCGGACCTCGCAGGAGCAGTGGAAGCAGCTCAAGCACGTGTCCGTGAAGGACATGCGTCCCGGCGACCTGATCATCTACTTCGGGGACGCCAGCCATGTCGCGATGTACGTCGGCGACGGCAGGATCGTGCACGCCCCGCGCCCCGGCCGCACGGTGACCCTGGCGGGCGCGGGCACGATGCCCATCCTGGGCGTCGTGCGCCCCGACGCGGACTGAGAGGCGCGCAGGGCGGCCGGCCCCGGCCCGGGCGCCGCACGGAGGACCGGCCGCCCCGTCCCGCCTGCAAGTCCCGGCGCCGCACGGAGGACCGGGTCCTCTGCTTCCGCCCCGCTCCACCCCCGGTGACCTGGGCCATGTGATCCAGCGCACGCCCAGTCGGCCTCAAACCTCGACCGACGTGACCTTCGTCATTCGGGTCCGCGGGGCGCGCTGCCCAACTCCGTTACGGATCGCGGCATATGACAACGGCCGAAGCGTGAGCGACGCGTCTCACACCATTCCCCCGCGGCGCCGACTACCGCTATGGTCCCCGTCGGTGGAACGAGGTCCCTCGTCCCGCCATGCCCTCGGGGGGAGGGAAGGAACCCGAAACGATGCCCGTGCCCGTACCGCGGCAGCGAGAGATCCCGGCCCTGGAGAACGGCCCGGTCCAGACCGCGCCCCACGGCGGCGGCCCCTCCGCAGCACAGGCCCCGCACGGCGAAGCCATGAAGGAAAACGCGAAGGAAACCACGGTCGAGAAGGACAACCGCACCGCCGGTCACCACGCCCACGGCACGAACCTCACGCTGCTGCTGATCGAGAACGATCCCGGCGGCTCACCGATCGTGCCCGAGCTGCTCGACGCGTCCGGCAAGCCGATCCGCGTCCGTACCGCCCGCAACCTGACCGAGGCCGGGCGGCTGCTCACCGACGACGTCCACTGCATCCTGCTGGACCTCGCGCTGCCGGCCCCCGGCCGGTCCGGCGCGGGAACCGGCGCGGGCGGCGGGGACGACGACGAGCTTGCCGTGCTCAAGCACGTGCTGGAGCTCGCGCCCCGGCACGCCGTGCTCGCGCTCACCGCGTCCGGCGACGCCGAGCGCGGCGCCCAGGCCGTGCGGGTCGGCGCCCAGGACTACCTGCTCCGCGACGAGCTGGACGGGCCGCTGCTGAGCCGCGCGATCCGGTACGCGGTGGAGCGCAAGCGCTCCGACACGGCCGAGCGGCGGCTCGCCGAGGGCCGGCTGCGCGCGCAGGAGAACCGCCGCCTGGAGCGCGGCCTGCTGCCGACGCCCCTGCTGGACGGTTCGACGCTGCGCTTCGCCGCCCGCTACCGGCCGGGCCGCTCGCGCGCCCTGCTCGGCGGCGACTTCTACGATGCCGTGCGCACCCCCGACGGCACCGTGCACGCCATGATCGGCGACGTCTGCGGGCACGGTCCCGACGAGGCGGCGCTCGGCGTGGAGCTGCGCATCGCCTGGCGGGCGCTGACGCTGGCCGGGCTGTGCGGCGACGAGCTGCTGAACACGCTCCAGCAGGTGCTGGAGCACGAGCGGGCCGACGACGAGATCTTCGCGACGCTGTGCACGGTGGACATCGCACCGGACGGGCGCCGCGCGGGCCTGTGCCTGGCCGGCCACCCCTCGCCGCTGGTCATCGCACCCGGCCTGCCCGCCAGGCTGCTGCCGTACGACAACAACGGGCCGGCGCTCGGTCTGCTGCCGGGAGCCCGCTGGCCCCGGACGCAGGTGGAGCTGGGCGCCGAGTGGAGCCTGATGCTCTACACCGACGGCCTGATCGAGGGCCGCATCGGCCAGGACGGCGAGCGGCTCGGCCAGGACGGCATGCTGGAGATGGTCCGCCGGCAGCTGGGCCAGGGCCTGCGCGGCGAGGACCTGCTGCGGGAGGCCGTCAACGAGGTCCGCGCACTCAACGGCGGCGAACTCACCGACGACGTGGCCGTGGTCCTGCTGGACCGGGAGCCGTAGGAGCCTGCCTCCCGGTGCCGGTCACGGGGCGTCGCCGGTGGGGCGCCCACCCATCGCGCCCGCCGGTCGTCTACCGGCCGCCGTTGTACGGTCCGTACGGGCCGTCGCTGCTGCTGCCGCCGCGGCGGCGGCCCCAGCCGCTGCCGCCGGAGACCTGCTTGAGCGCGGGGCGTACGTCCACGATGTAGACGATGCTCGCGATGACGCCGATGATCGGCAGGAACGACAGGATCGAGAACAGGTAACTCACCACGAGCGCCAGCCCGAGGATGATCAGCCAGAACACCTTGTTCTGCTTGTCGGCCGCGCGGAACGCGTCCTCGCGCCGGATCGCGGCGTCGCACAGCCCGAACGCGGCCAGGACCATGAGGAGGATCTTCAGGATCCCCAGGAACCCCGCGAAGCCCAGCATCAGCATGTCGTCCACCGCCCGTTCTCGCCGACTCCTACGCCGCCACCGTACCCGTAGAACGGGCCGGGCACCCCAAGGGTGCCCGGCCGCTCGTCTCCCCCGCCCTACTTCGCGGGCGGCGTGGTCTTCCTGGCGTTGGCGGTGGTGGTGGAGGTCGTGGTGGAGGTCGTGGTCCGGCGCGCGGCCGGGGCCTTCTTCGCGGGCGCCTTCTTCGCGGGGTTCTCCTTCGCCGTGGGCACGGCCTTGACCCCGGCGGGCTTCTCCTCCTTCACGACGACCGGCTCGGTCCTGGGCTGCGGCTTGCGCGGGGCCTTGGGCTCGACGGCGACGGCGAGCTCCTCGACGTCCTCGGCAATGTCCTCGATGCCCTCGGCGGCCTGGCCGCGCCAGGTCCGCACGGCCTGCTCGCCGTGCTCGGCGACCTTCTCGTAGGTTTCACGGGCCTTGACGGCGTACTCGGCGGCGACCCCGACCCCGCGCAGGGCGAGGTCCTGGGCGTTCTCGCCGAGCTTCTTCAGGTCGGCGTCGAAGTTCGTGCCGAGCTTCTTGAGGTCGGAGTCCAGGGAGTTCAGGAACTCGGTCACCCTGGACTGGACGGTCGCCTGCGTCTCCTTGACGCGGGCGCCGGCCTCCTTCGCGCGGGCGGCGGCCCGCTCCTGGACGGCCTTCGGGTCGGTGTTGCGCACGGCGTCGATACGGGCCGGGGCCTCGGCGGCCAGCTGCTCCACCAGGGCGGGCACCTTCCTGGCCTGACGCAGGGCCAGGTCCGCGGTGCCGGCGGCGAAGTAGAGCGGGGTGGGGTCGCTGAGGGTCTTGCGCAGGTCGTCGGCGATGGCCATGGTGATGATCCTCCCGGATCGCTTTCGGCTGAGGGTGATGGTGCGCGCCGCGTCCGCCGGCCGCCGGGCCCTGGTGGGCCGCGGGGTCAGCCGGCCGTCTCGCGCGGGGCGGTGTCGCTGCCGCCGGACGCGGTGGTGGGCCGCTCGGCGGGGTCGGGGCCGCCGCCGTCCCGCGCTGGGGCGGCGGCGGATCGTATGGTGCCGTCGCCTTCGCCGTCGGCGGCGTCGCCGACGCCGTCGTCCGCGCGGCCGGCCGGCCCGCCGGTCCCGTCCCGGCCGCCGGCTCTGCCGGCCCCGAACCCGTTCTCCTTGCGGAAGGACTCGTAGATCTGGAGCAGCACCTGCTTCTGCCGCTCGTCGAGTGTGGGGTCGGCCAGAATGACGGCGCGGGTCTCCACTTCGTCCCGGTCCCGCTCGGCGTCGAGGATGCCGGCCCGCACGTACAACGTCTCGGCGGAGATCCGCAGCGCCTTGGCGACCTGCTGCAGGACCTCCGCGCTCGGCTTGCGCAGCCCGCGCTCGATCTGGCTCAGGTACGGATTGGACACCCCGGCGGCATCGGCGAGCTGCCTGAGCGACAACTGCGCATTGCGCCGCTGCTCGCGCAGGTACTCACCGAGATTGCCGACGTTGAGCGATGCCATGTCTCCACCATGCACCACCCTCGCTAACAATTGCAAGCACACTGCTTGCAAGAGTGCACCTGCCGGGCGGGCGCAGGGCCGACTTGCCGCCGGGGACCGGAAGACGCCCCGGGCGAAGACCGGGAAGCCCAGCTCGCGGCCAACGGCGGACAGGGCGCGCGCACGGTCCAGAACGGCAGGGGGTGTGGACCTCGTCCAGCCGGGAGACCGCCCGGGTCAGCACCGCGTGCAGCCCCCCGGGGGTTCGGGTGGCGTCATTCCGTCCGGCCTACCGGAATGACGTATCCGAGTTACATTATTTACTCTGTCGCAGATTCTCCCGCGCCCGTCGCCTCCGGGGTCCTAGTGGCGGGCGGGGGCGTCGCGCCGGGTTCCGGCAGGCAGGCCGTGAGCCGCGCGAAGGCCCGCTCGGCCGCCGCCACCGCGTCCGGCCGTACGTCCTCCAGCGGCTCCCCCGCCGCGATCCGCCGCCAGTTGTCCTGGGCGAGTACGCGCTGGACGGCGATGATCTGCCCGGCGGCCAGCCGCGCGTCGAGACCGCCGCCGAGGGCCCGCGCGAGCGCGGCCTCCGAGCGCTCCAGGTGCGTGTACGCGCGGGCGACCAGGGCGGGAGTGCCGTAGAGCAGCGAGTGGAAGGCGAGCACCTGGGGGTGGTCGTTGAGGCCGGTCACCGGGTCGTTGCGGCGCAGCCCGTCGAGGAAGTGCCGGCGCAGGGCGTCCACCGGCGCGGCGGGCGCGGCGGCGGCCACGCGCGCGGCCTCGTCCTCGTGGTCGGCGATCCGGTGCAGGACCAGGTCCTCCTTGGCCGGGAAGTACCGGAAGAGGGTCGGCTTGGAGATCTCGGCCGCGGCGGCCACCTCCGCCACCGACACCGCGTCGAACCCCTTCTCCAGGAAGAGCCGGACGGCGGTGTCCGAGACCGCCTGGTACGTGCGCCGCCGCTTGCGCTCCCGCAGCCCCATGCCGTCACCGGCCGCATCGGTCCCCTCCACGCCACCGGTCCTGCCCGTCTCGCTCATGGGTCGAGCCTACGCAGCGCGTCCCGGCACCCGGACCGCGAGCGGGTCAGGGTGCCGGCCGGCCCTGCCGGGCGCCGTGTGCGCGGTGCCAGCGGGCGAGGGCGGCCACGACGGTGGCGGGGGCGGGCACGGACTCCAGGGCCAGCGGGAACGCGGCGGCCACGAGGACCCGGTGCAGCTTCCCGCCCAGCTCGGCGAGGTGCTGCCAGTCGGGATCGGGGCCGGCGCCCGCGTCCGCGGCCAGCGACAGCGCCGTGCGGATCACGTCCGTGAAGACCGACTGCGCCTTCTTGAAATCGACGAGCAGAGGCAGGTCGTGCTCCCAGCCCCGGGAGCTGCCCGGGCGGACGGCCTCCGCCGTGCGGCGCCAGGCCTCGGTCATCCGGCGCGCCTGCCCGCGCGGGTAGCGCATCAGGTAGAGGTGGGTGGCGAGGTCGTACAGCGGATCGCCGAACATGGCCAGTTCCCAGTCGATGGTCCACAGCCGGCGTTCCGCGTCGACGATGAAGTTCTCCCGGTGCAGATCGGCGTGCAGCAGGCAGAAGGGGCGCTCGCGCAGACCCTTCAGGTGCTTGCGCAGCCGCTTGAACGCCTCGCCGTCGATCCGCAGGTCGGCGAAGAGCCCACCGAAAACGGGGAGGTTGCGGGCGTAGACGCGTTCCTCCGCGAAGTGGACGAGCCGCTCCAGGAACGCGGCGGTGTCCCCGTCGGCCGGCCGGTCCGCGCTCTCGCAGCGGCGCTCGACGGTGAGCATGCCGGGCGTCACCTCGACCAGCTGCCCGAACAGGTCGACGATCTGCCGGAACAGGCCGCCCGGCACGGCGTTCCCCGACGCGCACAGCGCCCCGAGGGTGCGGCCCTCGATGAACCGCTGCAGACCGATGCCGCCGACCCGGACGAGGTCCGGAATCCGGCCGATCCGGCCGTGCAGGGCCGCCAGCAGCTGCTCCTCCGAGACGAAGCAGCGGCGGTCGAACCAGAGGAGGTCGCTGCGCGGCTCCCGGCACTTCCACCGTCCCGGACGCAGCGCGCCCGACTCACCGGCCAGCGCGAACACGTACGTCTCGTGGTGGTACCCCTGGAGGGGGCCCTCGACCCTGCCGGGATCACCACTCGCCTCGACCGCGTGCAGCCGGGCGCCTGAAGCCAGTTCGCGTGAAGCAGGTTCGAGCGGCATTGCCCGTTTCTTTCGCCTGGATCCCCCGCAAGGGTCGCACCCCGCGAGGGGGCGAACCCCGCCGAAGGGTGCGGAAGTGGGAACACGCTACCCCCACCTCGCCACGGAGTGTGACCCGAACCTCCCACGCCGCACCGCGCGTCGCGCCTGAGGGGGACCGGAGCGGCGCCGGGGCGCGCTCAGGCCGGGCGCAGGGCCGCCAGCAGGTCCCCCAGGGAGCGTACGACCGCCTTCGCCCCGGCCGTCTCCAGGAGACGCGCCTTGTGCTCGTTGCGGGCGTAGCCGAGGAAGTGCACGCCCGCCCGCCGGGCCGCCTCCAGGTCGGTGGGCGTGTCGCCGATCATCAGGGCGGCCGAGGGGGCCGCCCCCATGGCGCTGAGCGCGCGGTGCAGGCAGTGCGGGTCGGGCTTGAGGTGGCCCAGTTCGCCGGTCCGGCCGTACAGGTGCGGGGCGAAGCAGGGCAGCAGGCCGCGGCCCTGGAGGTAGGCGCGCACCACGGCCGGCGAGTTGTTGCTGGTGACGGCCAGCCGGGCGCCGACCGCGGTCCAGGTGCGGATCAGCGGGTCGGCGTACGGGGTCGGCATCGCGGTGGCCGCCGCCTTCAGCTCCTCCTGGGTGAGGCGCTCCTCCAGGTCCGTCACCAGGTCGCTGCGCGGGCGCCGGCGGTCGACCGCGCGCAGCAGGGCGTGCGGGTCCAGCGGTTCCCGCTCGTCCTCGCTCAGCAGCCCGTGCAGGCCCTGCCGGCCGAGCCAGTCCAGCAGGCCGTGCGCCACCCGCTCCGCGGAGTGCCCCGCGAAGAGGCGGCAGATCGGACCGTCGAAGTCCCACAGGACCACGTGCGCGCGGGAGACCAGTTCCCGCAGCGTCCGGGTCTCCGTCTGCGTCGTATCAGAGGTCATTGGGAGAGTGTCAGGTCCGTGGTGATGGTTTCCCAGAGGGCGTCGAACCACTTCTGGGATTCCGTCACGAAAGCGGCGTCGCGCCGGCCGCCCCGCTGGACGAAGGAGAACAGCAGGGACTTGGAGCCCAGCGCGTCGTACATGTCCAGGGTCTCGTCGCCCCAGTCCTCCTCGCGCCGGGTGAGCGTGTAGTAGCCCATCAGGGCCTCCTCGCCGTTCAGCAGGTAGAGCTTGACCGGCGGGGTGAAGGGCAGCGCGCGGAAGGTGACGCGCACGTCGATGCCGTGGGTGGCGCGCAGCGAGAGCAGGTTGTGCCGCAGCACCTGCCCCTGGGCGTTGCGCATGGCCAGCCAGCGCTCGTGGACCACGTCGTCCCCGCCGGGGCCCTCCACCGCCACGGGGAAGGCCAGGGTGATGTCCCTGGACGGCACCAGGACGCGGAGGTCGATGGCCTCGGGGCGCATGCGGCCCTCGTGGATCAGCCGGAGCGGTTCGCCCATGGCCAGCATCAACGTCTCCGCGGTGTGGCAGACGACGTCGATGCGCACCCGGCGGCCCGAGAACGCCTCCGTCAGACGGGGGGCGAGCGAGACCATGGTCGGCTGCGGCTCCTCCCGGGCGGGGGCGGCGTCGGCGATCCTCGGCGGGCTGCCCTTGCTGACGTTGCTGAGCAGGCCGTCGTCCTGGAGTGCCCGCAGGGCCTGGCGCACGGTGCCGCGCTCCACGCCGAACTCCTCGGCGAGTTCGGCCTGGGTGGGCAGGCGGTCGCCGGGCTTCAGCTCGCCCGCGCGGATCCGCTCGCGCAGGGTGTCGGCGATCTCCTGCGGGGAGTTCCTCCGGCTGCCGTCCACGGCCAGGTTCTCAGGGGTCACGACCAAACGGTACAACTTCGATTCAGCTGGCGGGAGTTGTTCTAGATCTGTTTCGAACACTCACCAAGTGGGGACCACTAAGAACAAGTTGGCTGCCAACTTTGGAGAGTTGGCGACCGAAGGGGGAAAACCGCCGTGCCCGTACTCGCCCTTGTGTCCGCCATCTTCGTCGTCGGCTTCGAGCAGATCGTCCAGTGGAAGTACGGCGCGACGGGCATGGTCGGCCTGCTGCTGCTCACCGTCGGCATCAAGGCCAAGAGCCCGGCCCTCAGCTCCGCCGGTGCGGTGGTCCTCGCGATGCTGGTCACCGGCCCCGCGCTGTGACCGGGGCCGGGGCCCGGCCGAGGAGAGGTCAGCTCGTGAGCACCAGCTCCGAACTGATCGTCTCCCACAGGGCGTCGAACCACGCCCGGGCCTGCTCGACGAACGCCGTGTCGCGCGGGCCGGCGCCCCGCGCGAAGGAGAACAGCGTCGAACGGGTGCCCTGCGCGTCGTAGAGCTGGAACGGTTCGTGGTCGATCTCCTCCTCGCGGCGCCGCACGGTGTAGTACGCGAACAGCGCCTCCTCGCCGTTCAGCAGGTAGAGCTTGACCGGCGGGGTGAAGGGCAGCGCGCGGAAGGTGACGCGCACGTCGATGCCGTGGGTGGCGCGCAGCGAGAGCAGGCTGTGCCGCAGCACCTGCCCCTGCGCGTTGCGCACGGCCAGCCAGCGGGTGCGCAGCCGGTGGCCGGGCGCGGAGGGGTCCACCGGTGCGGGGAAGGCCAGCTCGATGTTCCGGCTGGGCAGCAGCACCCGCACGTCGACCTTGGCCGGATCCAGGCGCCCGGCGTGGATCTGACGCAGCGGCTCACCGAGGGCCAAGGCCAGCGAGACGGCGGTCAGGCACACCGCGTCGATCTCCACGTGGGAGTCGGCGAAGGCGGCGGCGACCCGGGGGGCGAGCGCGGCCGAGGTGGGCAGCGGCAGGGCGGCGGGTCCGGTGAGGGCCCGTTCCGGGTGGGCCGTGACGGTCGCCGGGCTCCCTTTGGTCACGTTCGTGAGCAGGTGCTCCGACCGCAGGATGCGCAGGGCCTCCCGCACGGTCCCGCGCTCGACCCCGAACTCGGCCGCCAGCACCGCCTGCGTGGGCATGCGCGCACCCGGGCGCAGCGCGCCGGCCCTGATCCGCTGCCGCAGTTCGTCGGCCACCTCGCGGTGTGACCTCTGTGGCCGCTGCGTCCTCTTCCGCCCATTGGCCAAGGCGTGTTCCGGGTCCACACGTGAACCGTACAACTTCTCGCCATCTTTGGGCAGTTCCGGGAAAGGTGGTTATGAGCCGCTTCCAAGTGGAGATAAGAAAAGAGAAGTTGGTGGCCAACTCACCTGACATGGTTGAACCTTAGGCCGGTTGGCTCCACGGTGACACAGGGGGTACGTCGGACCGCGCTTCCCTCCGGAGGGGAGCCAGGAGCACGGTCAGCGACACCGCACAGCCACAACAGAACAACGTCTCGCAGCACCGCCACAACTGAAGACCGTCCCCACCGCACAGCCACAACAGAACAGTCTGAGCAGACAGAGCGGTCTGAGCAGACAGCACGGAACGGAACAGGACGCTACGGATGCGTCACCCCTGGCACGGTCACCGGCAGGAAGGAGCGTTCAGAACAGGTCCGGGCACCACGGTCGCCCGGACGTACGCAGCAGGGCGTCGGCCACCTCGGCGGCGCCCGCTCGTTCTTCCCGGACCCGTCCGGGTGGTCGGCCATCCGCACCGCCGGCTCGTCACCGAGCCCGCGGGTCGACGGCCCGTCCGCCCGGCCGCCTGCGCTCCCCCGCCCGTCCGCCCGGTGGCCGCCTGCTCGGCCCCGCTGCCGGTCGTTCTCGTCGGGTCACAGGAGCAGGTCGTCCACCTGGGCCTCGCCGTCGCGGTAGCGGCGGGCGATCTCCGCGCTGCAGCCGTCAGCCGTGCGCTGGAGCTGGTGGCGGCGCCGGGACACCTGCTGCTCGAACCGTACGAGCCGGCCCATCGCCGCGCCCAGTTCGAGGTCGGTGCGGGCGTCGAGGTCCGACAGTTCGACCTCGGCGAGCATCTGTGCGGACAGCCGCCGGTACTCCTCGCCGTGCGGGGTGCCCAGAGTCACATGTCGGGCCGAGGAACGTTGCCGGGCGGGCGCGTCCCGGAGGATCTCCGCGAGCCGTTCGACGACGGACGCCCCGCCGTCCTCCACGGCGGGCGCGGGCCCGGCATCGTCCCCGCCGCATGCCGTCCGCGCCCCGCCGCCCCGCCGGGTCAGCTCCGCGCGCAGGATGTCGATCCGCCCCTGGAGCAGCCGTCGTACGTAACTCAGGTCGGCCTCGTCCCGTTGGGCCCGGCGGCGCAGGGCGCGCAGTTCCGGCAGGCTCAGCGGCGTCAGCTCGGGCTCCGCCGGCTCCATCGCCAGCAGTGGGTCCACCACAGGTACCACCGGTACCCCCTCCGTGCTCACGGGCCGGTCCGCCGCGGGCGGCGGGCCCGACGGCAACGGCGGGCTGTCGGTGCGCTGCACCGGAGGCCGGTGGGCGATGGTCTCCGCGACCGCCACCCGGAGGGGCGGGACCGCCCCGGGCTGCGGCTGCGGCTCGGTACTCGATGTGCTCATGCGCCTCAACCGTCCCCTCGACCGGCGCGTACGGAAGCATCGTGCCACCCGGAGTGGCCGGTATGTGACCGAGTGCCCCCGATCGGCCCCGGATGGGGGGTTACGAAGCATAAAGAAGCACGATATGGACGTCGGCCCGGCGCCCGGCATCATGGTCGGCATGCGTGCAGTGGTGCAGAGAGTGGACGGCGCGAGCGTCGTCGTGGACGGCGAGACGGTGGGGGCCATCGAGGGCGAGGGGCTGTGCGTCCTGGTCGGGGTCACCCACGAGGACACGAAGGAGAAAGCGGCACAGCTCGCCCGCAAGCTGTGGTCGATCCGCATGCTGCAGGACGAGAGGTCGTGCAGCGACACGGACGCCCCGCTGCTCGTGATCAGTCAGTTCACGCTCTACGGCGACGCCCGCAAGGGCCGCCGCCCGACCTGGAACGCCGCGGCCCCGGGCGAGGTCGCCGAACCGCTCGTGGCCGAGGTGGTCGCCCGGCTCCGCTCGCTGGGCGCGACGGTGGCCACGGGCCGGTTCGGGGCGCAGATGCGGGTGTCCCTGACGAACGACGGCCCGTTCACCGTCCTGCTGGAGATCTGAGCGCGATCCCCGCCCGGCAGGGTCACGGCTGGACGACGGCCTCCTGCGCCGCCGCCGTGTCCCCCGCCATCAGCCGGGCGTCCAGCGGCACGTTCCGCTTGACCAGGGCGAGCGCGACCGGGCCCAGTTCGTGGTGGCGTACGGACGTGGTGATCACGCCGATCCGGCGGCCGTCGGGGCCCTCGTCGGCGAGGCGGATCTCCGTGCCGTGCACCGGCAGGTGCACCTCGCTGCCGTCCAGGTGCAGGAAGACCAGGCGGCGCGGCGGCTTGCCCAGGTTCTGGACCCGGGCCACGGTCTCCTGCCCGCGGTAGCAGCCCTTCTGGAGGTGCACGGCCGTGCCGATCCAGCCCAGCTCGTGCGGGATGGTGCGGTGGTCGGTCTCGAAGCCGAGCCGGGGCCGGTGCTGCTCGACGCGCAGGGCCTCGTGGGCGAGGATCCCGGCGGGCGGGCCGCTCTTCGCCGCGTACGACTCCAGGTCGGCGCGGGGCAGGAACAGATCACGGCCGTACGCCGTCTCGCGGACGACGGCCTCCTCGGGCGCCTCGGCGATCGAACCCGCCGGCAGGTGCACCACCGCGAAGTCGGCGGTGCGGTCGGCGACCTCGACCCGGTAGAAGAACTTCATCGACTCCAGGTAGGCGATCAGCGCCTCCTGGGTGCCCGGCTCCACGTGGGCCCAGACCGTCTCACCGTCGTCGACCAGGTAGAGCGCGTGTTCGATGTGACCGTTCGCGGAGAGGATCAGCGCCTCGGTGGCCCGGCCGGCCGGCAGGTCGCTGACGTGCTGGGTGAGCAGCAGGTGCAGCCAGCTCAGCCGGTCCTCGCCGGATACGGTGACGACGCCTCGGTGCGACAGGTCGACGAAGCCGGCGCCGTCCGCGAGCGCGCGCTGCTCACGGAACAGGTCGCCGTAGTGTGCAGCGACGCCTTCGTCCACGCCCTCGGCGGGGACGGCGCCGGGCAGCGACAGCAGGGGGCTCTTCATACGGGCAAGCCTACGACGTGCCCGCCGGCCCCTTGCGGGAACAGTCCTGGCAGCGGCCGAAGATGGCGAAGTGCTTCATGTCGGTGTCGAACCCGAACTGCCGGCGCAGCTTGTCCGTGAACTCCGCGGCCACCTCGACGTCGGCCTCGATGACGTTGTCGCAGTCGCGGCAGACGAGGTGCAGGTGGTGGTGGCGGTCGGCCAGGTGGTAGGTGGGGGCGCCGTGGCCGAGGTGGGCGTGGCTGACCAGGCCCAGCTCCTCCAGCAGCTCCAGCGTCCGGTAGACGGTGGAGATGTTGATCCCCGACGCCGTCTTCCTCACCTCGCCGAGGATGTCGTCGGGGGTCGCGTGCTCCAGGGTGTCCACGGCTTCGAGGACGAGTTGACGCTGCGGCGTCAGCCGGTAGCCGCGCTGCCTGAGGTCGCTCTTCCAGTCGGTGCTCACCACACCGAAGAGTCTAGGCCGCCGCGGGGCGCCGGGGGCTACCCGAAGCAGGCCGGGGACCGCCAGAAGGGGGCCCGGCCTACTTGAAGAAGGCGATGCCGTCGTCCGGCAGGTCGTCCGGGAGGGCCTTGGCCCAGCGCTCGACGTCCTCGGGGGTGACGACCTTCTTCAGGTGGGCCGACATGTAGGGGCGCAGCTCGACCTCGGGGGTCTGCTTCTCGCCGACCCACATCAGGTCGCTCTTGACGTAGCCGTACAGCCGCTTGCCGCCGGTGTAGGGGGCGGAGGCCGCGGTGCGGGCCACGGCGTCCGTGGCCAGGTCGATCTGGGGCTTCTTGTCGGCCAGCTCGCCGTACCAGACCTCGACGACGCCGTCGTCGCGGACCATCGTGACCTCGACCTTGCGGTCGGCGTCGATCCGCCAGAAACCGGACTCGGACTCCAGCGGCCGTACCTTGTTGCCGTCGTTGTCCAGCACCCAGGTGTGCGAGTGGTACTCCAGGAAGTCCCGGCCGTCGTGGGTGAAGGTGACCTCCTGGCCGAAGTTGCACTTCTGGGACCCGGGGAAGTCGTGCACACCGGCGCCGGCCCAGTCGCCGAGCAGGAAGGCGAGGGGGACCAGGTCCCTGTGGAGGTCGGACGGGATCTCGATCATGAGCGGCGGCTCCTGGACGTCGTCAGCGCTGGCCCTGGTACAGCTTCTTCACGGTCAGGTAGGCGAAGGCGAGGACGCCGACGCAGACCAGGACCAGCAGGGTTTCGAAGAAGATCTCCACGGGGTGCTCCTTGTCGAGCGCGGTGCGGTACGTACGTACACAGGGCCGGGCCCCAGCTTAGTAGGCTCGGGCCCGGCCCTCTTGGTGAGGTACTCCCTCACCCGCTCAGCCGAGCAGTTCGCTCTGCAACGTCACCGTCTGCTGGAACGGCACGGCGGGCGCGGAGCCCTTGCGGGACTGGACGACCAGGGCGAGGACGTCACCCGCGCGGAGGTAGGCCTGCCGGACCTGTTCGGCGCCGTAGGGCTTGGCCTCCGCGTAGGCGACGCGGTCGACGCCGTCCACCCGGGCCGCGGTCGGGAACGCGTCGTCGAAGACGGACCGGTCGGCGCCGGCGGCCACGCCGAGCACGGCCGCGGCGGCGACGAGCAGCGCGGTGCGCCTGAACCGGCGCGGTGGTGCTTCCGGCGTGGCCACCGGAACCTCCGGAACCCCCTCGGGCGTGGAAATCGGTCTTTCCGGTACTTCCAAGACGTGCCCCCACAGAACATGAAGCGCACCTTCCGTATGCGCGCTGCACAGGAGACCCACATCTGGAGGCCGTGGTTGTAGCGGAGTTGATTACGATTCGGGCATGGCGAAGAAGCTCGTGATCAAGGTGACGGCGGGGGCGGACGCCCCCGAGCGGTGCTCGCAGGCGTTCACGGTCGCGGCGGTCGCCGCGGCCAGCGGGGTGGACGTGTCCCTGTGGCTGACCGGGGAGTCGTCCTGGTTCGCGCTGCCGGGGCGGGCGGCCGAGTTCGAGCTTCCGCACGCCGCGCCGCTGCCCGACCTGATCGACTCGGTCCTCGCGGCCGGCCGCGTCACGCTGTGCACGCAGTGCGCGGCCCGCCGGGAGATCACCGAGGAGGACGTGATCGAGGGCGTGCGGATCGCGGGGGCGCAGGTCTTCGTGCAGGAGGCGCTGGCGGACGGGACGCAGGCGCTCGTCTACTGAGGCGCGCCGCCCTCCGGACACCGAGGAGCGCCGCCCCTCCGGATGCCGAGGCGTACCGCCCTCCGGTGGCCCGTCAGTGGCGTTTCTTGCCGTCGAGTTCGTCCCACCACTCGTCGGACTTCGGGTCGCCGGACGGGTCGTCCCACCAGCGGTCGTCGGGGCCGCGCCGGTTGGCCACCATGGCCGCGACCGGCGGGATGACCATGGCGAACAGGCACATGCCGACGGCGGCCGGGACCGACCAGATGCGCACGACCCCCCACGCCAGGACGAACAGGGTGATACAGGTGCCCATCATGGCGAAGTAGGCGTGGCGGCGCCGTGCGTACATGCCTCCAGGGTAGTTCCGCGGCGCCTTGCCGCCAGGGCCGCCCGGGCATGCCGGAGGGCCGTACCCTGGCGTCCGGCCCCGGGTACGGCCCTGGCGGGCTCGGCGGTCTCAGACCGCGATCGCGACCTCCGCGAGGCCGCCCTGCCGGGCCACGACCGTGCGGTCCGCGCTGCTGCCGCCGGGAACCAGGGCCCGGACCGTCCAGGTGCCCTCGGCCGCGTAGAACCGGAACTGGCCGGTGGCGGAGGTCGGGACCTCCGCGGTGAACTCGCCGGTCGAGTCCAGCAGGCGGACGTAGCCCGTCACCGGCTCGCCGTCGCGGGTCACCTGCCCCTGGATCGTCGTCTCACCGGGCTTGATCGTCGAGGCGTCGGGGCCGCCGGCCTTCGCTCCACACATGGCGTACTCCTGAAGAGAGGTCTTGAGAGGTCGGTACGGTCGGTTCCGTCTTGCTTGTTCCGCTTGCTTGCTTCGCCTGCTCTGCCTACCGGCTCACTTGCCGGAGCCCAGCTCGATCGGCACGCCCACCAGGGAGCCGTACTCGGTCCAGGAGCCGTCGTAGTTCTTGACGTTCTCCACGCCCAGCAGCTCGTGCAGCACGAACCAGGTCAGGGCCGAGCGCTCACCGATGCGGCAGTAGGCGATGGTGTCCCTGCCCAGGTCGACGTCCTCGTCGGCGTAGAGGGCCTTCAGCTCCTCGTCCGACTTGAAGGTGCCGTCGTCGTTGGCGTTCTTCGACCACGGGATGTTCTTGGCGGACGGCACGTGACCCGGACGCTGCGACTGCTCCTGCGGCAGGTGGGCCGGGGCGAGCAGCTTGCCGGAGAACTCGTCGGGCGAGCGCACGTCGACCAGGTTCTGCGCGCCGATGGCCTTGACCACGTCGTCGCGGAAGGCGCGGATGGAGGTGTCCTGCGGCTTGGCCCGGTACTCGGTCTTCGCACGCTCGGGCACGTCGGTGCCGTCGACCAGCTCGCGGGCGTCCAGCTCCCACTTCTTGCGGCCGCCGTCGAGGAGCTTGACGTTGTCGTGGCCGTAGAGCTTGAAGTACCAGTACGCGTAGGAGGCGAACCAGTTGTTGTTGCCGCCGTAGAGGATCACCGTGTGGTCGTTGGCGATGCCCTTCTCCGACAGCAGCTTCTCGAAGCCCGCCTGGTCGACGAAGTCGCGGCGCACCGGGTCCTGGAGGTCGTCGGTCCAGTCGATGCGGATGGCGTTCTTGATGTGGTTCTTGTCGTACGCGGACGTGTCCTCGTCCACCTCGACGATCGCGATGCTCGGGTCGTCCAGGTGCTCCTGGACCCAGTCGGCGTCGACCAGGACGTCAGTGCGGCTCATGCTCAATCTCCTCCGGGGCAGTTACGGCGGGGCGTGCGGGTGCATGACTGCGCGCTCGGGGTGCGAGCGGCGCACGGGTGCCCTTCGAGCAGGGCGGCTGAGGGACGCGGAACCTCGGGGGGCTTCCGCTCAGAAAGGGCGACAGAGCATGGCGGCAACGCGGCACAGGTCCACTGCCCGCCGCTTCGTGAGATCCGCCTGTCGCCTCATGCCGTCGATCGTAGGGAGGGACAGGCGGACATGTCACCGGCGTGTCGCATCATGAGACGGGATCGTCCGTGATGTGGGACAACGGCCGGAATCAGGTGTGCGGGCGCACGCCCGGCGCTGCCGCTTCCCTCCTCCGCATCTGCCCTGCGGACGCCGACGTCTCGTCAGACGGACGCGCCGGGCTGACGGCGGACCGCGAGCGCCGGACAGACTGCCGACCGCAGGCACCGGAAAGCCTGCCGCCCGGACGTGCCGGGCGGACGGCGGACCGGAGCGCCGGCCGGACGGCGGACCGGACGTGCCGAGCGGTTGCTACCCGGCGAGCCTGACGTGCGAACCCTTCACCGTGATCTCGACACCGTCCTTCGCCGCCCGCACCGAGTCGAGCTTGATGCCGCCCGGCAGCCGGTCGATCGCCTGCTGGAAGTCGGTGATGGTCCGCATCCGGCCCTCGGCGAGCGCGAGCCCGGCGAGCTTGGGCAGGCCGTCGGCCGTGACGCGCACCTTGTCGCCCCGGACGTCGAGCGAACTCAGCACGTGGATCACCGGGAACGACGCGACCTTGACGGCCAGCCTGATCTTGCCGTTCCCCCCGTCCGAGAGGCCCACCACCTGCGCCTTGAGGCCGAAGCCGATGTCGGTCGGCGTGGACTTGGCGGTCTTCAGCAACTCGTCGTAGGAGATGAGCGCGGTGCCCGTGGCGCCGGCGGCGGTGGCCGAGCTGTAGTCCCCGGAGAACTCCACGCCCTTCAGGTCGGCCTTCAGGTCGTCGATACGGATCTTCCCGCCGCCGTCGCCGGTGTCCGCCTCGTAGTTCTTGATGGCGACCTCGACGTCGTCCAGTTCGTCGCCCGCCAGCTGGGTGAGGAACGGGAAGCCGTTGATGGACACGTCAGGGGTGCTCGACAGGTGCTCCGCGGACCGCACCTCGTCGGCTGCCCGGCCCTCGGCGAAGTGCACCGCGACCCGGTCGGCCACCACGAACAGCACGCCGAGGACCACGACGACGATCAGCAGTACTCGCAGCGCGCGCATGCGGTGCTCCCCCCACCTGAGCGGATCGACGACGACCCGGCGGCCGTCCTGCGCGAGCGTAACCCCGCCGCACAGCGCGGCCCGGACTTTGTCGATCAGCTGTTACGCACCGGTACGACCCGCCGGTCTCAGCCCAGCGCGCGCCCCAGCACCCACACCACCGGCGCCGCCGCCGACAGCGGCAGGGCGACCCCGGCCGTGAAGTGCACGAACCGCGAGGGGTAGTCGTAGGCGGCCACGCGGTGCCCGACCAGGGCGCACACCGCCGCGCCGGCGCCGAGCAGCGCGCCCTTGGCGCCCAGGCCCGTCATGCCGCCGACCGCGATGCCCGCGCCCCCCGCCGCGAGCAGCGCGACGACCACCGAGGCCGCCGCGGGCAGCGGCAGCGCACGCGCCAGGGCGGCCACCGCGACCGACACCGCGCCCACCGCGACCGCGTCCGCGCCGCCCGCCAGGTAACCGGTCGCCAGGATCGACAGCGCCGCCGAGGCGACGGTCGCCATCAGGCCGTACATGCGTTCGTCCGGGTCGGCGTGCGAGCGCAGCTGGAGGACGAGGGAGAGCAGCACCCAGACGCCGAGGGTGCCCAGGATCGCGGCGGGCGCGTGCTCGCGGCCCGCACCGAGCACCGCCGCGTCGGAGGCGAGCGCGCCCGCGAAGCCGAGGGCGATGCCCTGCCGGGCGGGCCACATGCCGTTCAGCCGGAACCAGCCGGCCGCCGTCACCGCCTGGAGCACCACCAGCGGCACGAGCAGCGCGTACGTGCCGACCTCCGCCGCACCGGCCAGCAGCAGTCCGAGCACTGCCGTGAGCGCGGCGGGCTGCATCCCCGGGTCGATGATCGGCGAGCGGCCCTCGGCGCGGGCCCGCTGCGCGTCGGTGACGCGGGTGTTGCCGGCGAGGGTGGCGGGGCCGTAGGCGGGGTCGTCGGAGGCGGTGGGGGCCGCGGGCGCCGTGGGTGGGGGGGTGCCGGCGCCCGCGCTCGGCGCCACGGGGGCGGCCGGCTGCGGCTGGGGGTGCGGCTGGGGGTGCGCCTGCGGCTGGGGCTCGGGGTGGGGCAGCGGGGGCAGGTACGCCGTCCGGGCCGACCCGGGTTCCGGCGCGGCCACGACGGACTGGCCGTGGGTCTGGGTGTCCCAGGTCTGCCCCTGCCACTGCTGCGTGTACTGCTGGGAGGCGTGGGGATCGTCGTACGCCTGCTGCCGGCCGGGCCAGGCCTGCGGCTGCGGCTCCGGCTGCGGCTGCGGCTGGGCGTACGGGTACGGCTGCGGGGCCGGTTGCCCGTACTGCTGTTGCTGCTGTTGGTACTGCTGCTGCTGTTGCTGTTCTTCGTACTGCTGCTGGTGCTGCTGGTGCTGCTGGTGGGCGTACGGGTCGTAGCCCTCGTACGCGCCCTGCTGGGAGCCGTCGTACCCGGAGCCCTCATACGGCCGGTCGGTCATCGCTCACCCTCCTGCGAACGGGGGAAGCACCTCGACCGTGCCGCCCTCGGTCAGCCGTACCGTCTCGTGGTCGCGCGTTCCCACCGGGTCACCGTCGATGAGGAACGAGCAGCGCAGCAGGACGCGGACGAGTTCGCCCGGGTGCCGCTCGCGCACCGCGTCGAGCGCCTCGGCGAGCGTCACCGCCTCGTACGGCTCCTCGGCGACGCCGGCCGCGGACTTCGCCGCCGCCCAGTAGCGCACCGTGACCTTTGCCATGCCGTTCCTCGACTCACTCTGTGCTGGACCCCGGTAATGAACATGGTCAGGTTAGGCCCTCCCGGGAGATGGCCCAGCGCGCGATGCGGTGCAGGAGGTCCTCGGGGGCGGCGTTCTCGGCGTGGCCCATGCCGGACTCCAGCCAGAGTTCGCCCTGGTCACCGGCTGCCGCGGCCAGCATCCGGGGGTGGTCGAGGGGGAAGTAGGCGTCCCGGTCGCCGTGCACGATCAGCAGCGGGACGGGCGCGACGCGCGACGCCGCCTCGACCGGGGAGAGCGGGACGGGGTCCCAGTCGCGGTGGTGGATCCGGGTGCGGAAGCCGTACCGGCCCACCAGGCGGCCCTCGGGGCGCATGACCAGCCAGTGCAACCGGCGCATGGGGGCCGTGCCCCGGTAGTACCAGCGCGCCGGGGCGCTCACGGACACCACCGTGTCCGTGTGTGCCGGCATACGCGCCCTCTCGTGCGCTCTTGTACGCCTCTCAGTGCCGGTCTCAGCCCCCACGCCGGCGCCGGCCTCCGCCCCAGTGCCAGCGCCGGTGCCGGTGCCGGTGCCGGTGCTGCTCCGCCGGGCGCCGTACAGCGCCGCGTGCCGCAGCACCACCGAGCCGCCCATGGAGAAGCCGACGGTCACCACCCGCCCGTACCCCAGGCCGCGTGCCCACTCCACCGCCGCGGCCAGGTCGAGCACCTCCCGGTCGCCGACCGTGGACCGCCCGCCGGAGGCGCCGTGGCCCCGGAAGGAGAAGGTGACCACGGCGCCGTGGCGGGCGAACGCCTCCGCCACCCGGCGCACGTGCGGCCGGTCCAGGTCACCCGTGAAACCGTGCGCGAGCACGAAAACGAGGGGAGCGGCCGCGGATCCCGCGCGCGCGGCCGCTCCCGGCTCGTGCCGGGCGTCGATCGCCACCCCGTCCGCCGTGCGCAGAAACCTCCTGACACGTGTACGCGGCGGCGTCTCGGACTCCGGGACGATCGTCGAACGCGCCACATGACCTGCCGACTCCGAGCTCATGTCGGCTATTCTGCTGCGAAGAGGACTCGGGCAGCGACGCCCCCGGGTCCTTTTGTGCTTTCGGCGGGCGTTGTATACGACGCGGGAAACCGCGGGTGTACGGGGGCCGCCGGGGGCGCAGTGGCTCTTGGGTTCCTTCACCGGCCCGGGATCCGCGGCGGGTCCCGGGGGCGCGGGGTCCGCACCCAGACGAAGCGACGAACAGTGCCGCGAAACGTCCTCGCAGGGACCCGAGGAGGAACCAGACGCCATGGACGAGCGAACCGTGCACGACCATACGACGACCCTGACAGGGGGGTCTCGATGAGTTCTCTGCTGCTCCTGACCAACGCACTCCAGCCGTCGGCGGAAGTGCTCCCCGCCCTCGGGCTGCTGCTGCACAACGTGCGGGTGGCCCCGGCCGAGGGGCCCGCGCTCGTGGACACCCCGGGCGCCGACGTCATCCTGATCGACGGGCGGCGCGACCTGCCGCAGGTGCGCAGCCTGTGCCAGCTGCTGCGCTCCACCGGGCCCGGCTGCCCGCTGCTCCTCGTCGTCACGGAGGGCGGCCTGGCGGCGGTCACCGCCGACTGGGGCGTCGACGACGTACTCCTCGACACCGCGGGACCCGCCGAGGTGGAGGCGAGGATCCGGCTGGCGATGGGCCGACGGCAGATCGTCAACGACGACTCGCCCATGGAGATCCGCAACGGCGACCTGTCCGTGGACGAGGCCACCTACAGCGCCAAGCTCAAGGGCCGGGTGCTCGACCTCACCTTCAAGGAGTTCGAGCTGCTGAAGTACCTCGCGCAGCACCCGGGCCGCGTCTTCACCCGCGCCCAGCTGCTCCAGGAGGTCTGGGGCTACGACTACTTCGGCGGCACCCGGACCGTCGACGTCCACGTACGGCGGCTGCGGGCCAAGCTCGGCCCCGAGCACGAGTCGCTGATCGGCACCGTCCGCAACGTCGGGTACCGGTTCGTCATCCCGGACAAGCCCGAGAAGGCGGACCGCGCCGCGGACGGGGCCAAGGACAGGACCCGGGCGGCCGGGCGCGGCACCACGGACGACTCTCCCACGGGCGCGCCGGTCCACGCGGAGACCTGAGCGACCGGGCCGGGCGGCCGGTGGTCCGGACGCCGTACCGGTGATCTGTCCGCCCGCGGATGCTCCGCCGTCCGCCCGTGGATGATCCACCGCCCGCCCGCGCATGATCCACCGCCCGCCCGCGGGTGATCCACCGCCCGTCGGCGCACGGCGTCGCGGCCCCGCGTCCACGCACCGGTTACTCCCTGCCCGGGGCGTGTCCATCCGCGTAGACTCCGCGCGTGGCCAAGGTGACTCGGGACGACGTGGCGAGACTGGCGGGGACTTCCACCGCCGTGGTCAGCTATGTCATCAACAACGGACCCCGGCCGGTCGCCCCGGCCACGCGCGAGCGTGTCCTCGCCGCGATCAAGGAACTGGGGTACCGGCCCGACCGGGTGGCCCAGGCCATGGCGTCGCGGCGCACGGACCTGATAGGCCTGATCGTCCCGGACGCCCGCCAGCCCTTCTTCGGGGAGATGGCGCACGCGGTCGAGTGGGCGGCGGCCGAGCGCGGCAAGATGGTCCTCGTCGGCAACTCCGACTACGTCGCCGAGCGCGAGGTCCACTACCTGCGGGCCTTCCTCGGGATGCGGGTCTCCGGGCTGATCCTGGTCTCCCACGCGCTGAACGACCTGGCGGCGGCCGAGATCGAGGCGTGGGACGCCCGGGTGGTGCTGCTGCACGAGCGGCCCGAGGCCATCGACGACGTCGCCGTCGTCACCGATGACCTGGGCGGCGCCCAGCTCGCCGTACGGCACCTGCTGGAACACGGTTACGACTACGTGGCCTGCCTGGGCGGCACCGCGGACACGCCCGCCGTGGGCGACCCGGTCTCCGACCACGTCGAGGGCTGGCGCCGCGCGATGGCGGAGGCGGGGCTCCCGACCGAGGGACGCCTGTTCGAAGCGCCGTACAACCGCTACGACGCCTACCGGGTCGGTCTGGAGGTCCTCGCCGGGCCCGACCGGCCGCCGGCGATCTTCTGCTCCACCGACGACCAGGCTATCGGCCTGCTGCGGGCGGCGCGGGAGCTGCGCATCGACGTGCCGGGGGAACTGGCGGTGGCCGGTTTCGACGACATCAAGGAGGCGGCGCTGGCGGACCCGCCGCTCACCACGGTCGCCTCGGACCGGTCGGCGATGGCCCGCGCGGCCGTGGACCTGGTGCTGGACGACGGGCTGCGGGTCGCCGGGTCGCGGCGGGAGCGGCTGAAGGTGTTCCCGTCACGGCTGGTGGTACGCGGTTCCTGCGGCTGCGAGTGAGCGGTTTCGGCGGCTGCGAGTGAGACGACGCCCGCGCGGCGCTTCCTCGCAGCGGCGCGATGGCGGCGCTTCCTTATATCGGGCATACGAGGTTCTGTCGGGCTTTTCAGCGAGGACTCAGGAAGCTCTCATGATCCCGGGTCACTCTCAATGACATGACCGAGAGCATCCGCCGCAGCGGCGAGTACGAGTACCCCCAGGGTGACGGACAGGCCCCGACCGGCTCCGCCTCGCCCGTGAACCCGGAGTGGCCGCCCCCGCCGGCGTACCCCCCGGCGCACGCTCCGGCGCAGCCTGCCGCCGCCGAGCCCGGCGCTCACGGCGCGTACGCCCCGTACGACGCGTACGGAGCGCAGACCGCTCACGGTTCTCACGGCTCTCACGGCGGCCACGGCTCTCACGGCGGTGGGCACGACGGCGGCACCGCTCTCCTGCCCGCCGTCCCGGCCGGGCCCGCCCCCAAAAAGCGCGCCAAGGGCCCGCTCGCGCTGCTCGCCGCAGTGGCGATCGCCGCGGCGGCCGTCGGCGGCGGCACCGCCTACGCCTTCCAGCAGCTGACCGGCACGGACACCGTCGCCTCCAGCAGCACCAGCACCGACGTGGTCCCCTCCAGCCAGCGCGGCAGCATCTCGGCGATCGCCAAGGCGGTCAGCCCGAGCGTCGTCGAGATCACCGCCACGCTCGACAACGGGACCTCCACCGGCTCCGGCGTGGTCGTCAGCAGCGGCGGCGAGGTCGTCACCAACAACCACGTGATAGCGGGCGCCTCGTCGGTCAAGGCGCGGACCAGCAACGGTGACACGTACACCGCGCAGGTGGTCGGCACCGACAGCTCCAAGGACCTGGCCCTGATCAAACTGGAGGGCGCCTCCGGTCTGAAGCCCGCGGCACTGGGCAACTCCGACGGTGTGGCGGTCGGCGACCAGGTCGTCGCGATCGGCTCCCCCGAGGGCCTGACCGGCACCGTCACCAGCGGCATCGTCTCCTCGCTCGACCGGGACGTGACCGTGTCCACGGACGAGAGCCAGGGGCAGGGCCAGGGCCAGGGCGACGGCCAGTGGCCCTTCGAGTTCGGCGGCCGGCACTTCAACGGCGACACCGGCTCCTCGACCACCACCTACAAGGCGATCCAGACCGACGCGTCCCTCAACCCGGGCAACTCCGGCGGAGCGCTGATCGACGCCAACGGCAACATCATCGGCATCAACTCGGCGATGTACTCGGCGGCGGCCGCCTCGGACTCCTCCAGCGCCGGCAGCGTCGGCCTCGGCTTCGCCATCCCGATCAACACCGTCAAGGCCGACCTGGCCAAGCTGCGCTCCGGCGCACAGAACTGACAGCAGAGCCGGCACCGGGACCCCGGTACCCCGAACCACGGACGAAAGAGGACACGCAGGACCAGAACGGGCACCACCGCACGACAAGGAGAACGTCATGCTCCAGCAGCTCGCGCACCAGAAGAACGGCAACCCCGACGCGACCGCCCGCGCGGACATCCCCGAGAGTCGCGCCCCGCAGACCGTCCCCTGCCTCGCCGTCCCCCATCTGATGGGCCTGCGCCGGCCCGCCACGCGCCCGCACCGCCACAAGGTGCCCCTGCGGCGGCTGACGGCCGTGGCGGCGTGAGCGGCCGCGCGCCGCACCTTACGGGTGCCGGACATGCGAATCTGGGAGCATCCCCTCACGGGCCCGGGAAGCGACCCACCGGTCGCACCGCCGGGCCCCTCCGGCCCCGAACGACCCGAGGAACCACGACCGATGAGCCCCGCCGACGGCGACCGCGACCGTGACGACCGCGACCGTGCCGCCCAGCGCATCCTGATCGTCGACGACGAGCCCGCGGTGCGCGAGGCCCTCCAGCGCAGCCTCGCCTTCGAGGGCTACGACACGGAGGTCGCCGTGGACGGCGCGGACGCGCTGGAGAAGGCGGGGGCCTACCAGCCGGACCTGGTCGTCCTCGACATCCAGATGCCCCGCATGGACGGCCTGACCGCCGCCCGCCGGATCCGCGGCGCCGGAGACACCACCCCGATCCTCATGCTGACGGCCCGCGACACGGTCGGCGACCGGGTGACCGGCCTGGACGCCGGGGCGGACGACTACCTGGTCAAGCCCTTCGAACTGGACGAGCTGTTCGCCCGGATCCGCTCGCTGCTGCGCCGCAGCTCGTACGCGGCGGCCGTGGCCGACGACGTCGACGAGGGTGACGTGCTGGCCTTCGCCGACCTGCGCATGGACCTCGCGACCCGCGAGGTGACGCGCGCCGGGCGCCAGGTGGAACTGACCCGGACCGAGTTCACGCTCCTGGAGATGTTCATGGCGCACCCGCGCCAGGTACTCACCCGGGAGCAGATCCTGAAGGCGGTGTGGGGCTTCGACTTCGAACCGTCGTCGAACTCCCTCGACGTCTACGTGATGTACCTGCGGCGCAAGACCGAGGCGGGCGGCGAGCCGCGCCTGGTGCACACCGTGCGCGGGGTCGGGTACGTCCTGCGGCAGGGCGGCGCGGAGTGAACAAGGCGGTGCGCCGGTTCCGGTCCCTGCCGATCCGCTCCCGGCTCGCGCTGCTGGTGGCGGCGGCGGTGGCGTTCGGCGTGGCCGCGGTGTCGGTGACCTGCTGGTTCATCGTCCAGGGCAAGCTGATCCAGCAGCTCGACGCGGACCTCAAGGCGGCCAGCAGCCCGGTGCGCTCGCAGAGCGTGGAGAACCTGCTGACCAACTGCACCACCACGCCCAGCACCACGGACGACCGCGGCCCCGGCTCCACCGACTACTACGTCCAGGTGATCAGCGCCACCGGCGGGACCTGCGTCTTCGGCAACTCCGTCGGCACGGTCAGGGTCACCGGCGCGGACACCGAGATCGCCCGCAACGCCGGGCAGGGCATCGAGCGGCTGCACGACGGCAGGGACACCAAGGGCAACCCGGTGCGCGTGCTGACCTCCCCGCTGCTCATCGCCTCCCCCGCCGGTCCCCAGCTGTACCCCGGGCACGCGCTGCTGATCGCCACGCCGCTGAAGGACACCGACAAGACCCTCGACGACCTGGCCCTGCTGCTCCTGCTCGTCTCCGGCATAGGCGTCGTCGGCGCGGGGGCCGCCGGGCTCGCGGTCGCCCGCGCCGGGCTGCGGCCCGTGGACAAGCTCACCGAGGCCGTCGAGCACGTGGCCCGCACCGAGGACCTGACCATCCGCATCCCCGTCGAGGACGACAGCGAGGACGAGATCGCCCGGCTGTCGCGCTCCTTCAACTCGATGACCGCGTCCCTGGCGTCCTCCCACGACCTCCAGCAGCAGCTGATCGCCGACGCGGGCCACGAACTCCGTACGCCCCTCACCTCCCTGCGCACCAACATCGAACTGCTCACCCGCAGCGAGGAGACGGGCCGCCCGCTGCCGGAGGCGGACCGCAAGGCGCTGCTGGCCTCCGTGAAGGCGCAGATGACGGAACTGGCCGCCCTGATCGGCGACCTCCAGGAGCTGTCCCGTTCGGAGGGGCAGCGCGGCGAGCGGATCCAGGTGATCGCGCTCCAGGACAGCGTGGAGGCGGCGCTGCGCCGCGCCCGGCTGCGCGGCCCGGAGCTGACCATCACGGCGGACGTCGAGCCCTGGTTCGTGCGGGCCGAGCCGGCGGCCATGGAACGCGCGATCGTCAACATCCTGGACAACGCGGTGAAGTTCAGCCCCGAGGGCGGCACCGTCGAGGTGCGGCTCACGGCCGGCGTCCTCACGGTCCGCGACCACGGCCCCGGCATCCCGTCCGACGAACTCCCCCACGTCTTCGACCGCTTCTGGCGCTCCCCCAGCGCCCGCGCCCTGCCCGGCTCGGGCCTCGGCCTGTCCATCGTCGCCCGCACCGTCCAGCAGTCCGGCGGCGAGGTCACCCTGACCCGCGCCCAGGACGGTGGCACCGTGGCGACGGTGCGCCTGCCGGGGGCGCCCACCCCGCCCCCCGAACTGCCTTGAGCGCGTCACCGAACACCGCCCGCGTTCCCGTACCGCAGGCGGGCACCCGTCAGCGGCCCGTACGGTCCGCGCCCCCGCGGGCCACGGCGCCGCCGGGCGAGGTGCCGCGCGTGGCGGTGGGCCGGGGTGCCGCGCGTCGCCGTGGGCCGGGGTGAACGGACCGGGCCGACACCCACGTGACCCGGCGCCCGCTCTGTACTCTCAAAAGCATGACCAGCGACGAGACCGCACCGATCGCCCGCTCACTGGAGACCCTTTCCGCGCTCTCCCCGGACCAGGCCGACACCGTGTTCGCTCTGCTGTCCGCGGCGGCCCGCGACGACGGACAGCAGGCGGTGTCCGAACAGGGCAGGCTCCAGTTGCGCGGGGGCGCCCGCGAAGGCGTGTCGCATCTGCTGCTGCGGGTCGACGGTGAACTGGTGGGCTACGCGCAGCTGGAGGACACCGACCCGGTGGAGGCGCCCGCCGCCGAACTGGTCGTGCACCCGGCGCACCGTGGGCACGGGCACGGCCGGGCGCTCGGCTCGGCGCTGCTCGCCGCCTCCGGCAAGCGGCTGCGGGTGTGGGCGCACGGCGGGCACTCCGCCGCCCGGCACCTGGCACAGGTGCTCGGGCTGACCCTGTTCCGCGAACTGCGGCAGATGCGGCGCCCGCTCACCGACTTCGACCTGCCCGAGCCCGTGCTGCCGCAGGGCGTCACGGTACGGGCGTTCGTGCCCGGCCAGGACGACGCCGCCTGGCTCGCCGTGAACGCGGAGGCGTTCGCCCACCACCCCGAGCAGGGCTCCCTCACCCAGCGGGACCTCGACGCCCGCAAGGCCGAACCGTGGTTCGACCCGAGCGGGTTCTTCCTGGCCGAGCGGGAGGGCCGGCTGGCCGGCTTCCACTGGACCAAGGTGCACGCCGAGGAGGGGCTGGGCGAGGTGTACGTCCTCGGGGTGCGGCCCGGTGCGCAGGGCGGCGGCCTCGGCAAGGCGCTCACCGTGACCGGCCTGCGCCACCTGGCGGAGCGTGGCCTGCCGACCGCGATGCTCTACGTCGACGCCGACAACAAGGCGGCGGTGTCGGTCTACGAGCGGCTCGGCTTCACGACGTACGAGACGGACCTCATGTACCGGACGGAGGTCTGAATGTACCGGACGGAGGTGTGACGCCGGCGGCCTTCGGGCGCGCGGCGCAGCGGCGCCGCGCCGGCGGCTCGGGCAGGCACGCCGCGCAGATCACCGCGGCGGCGCCCAGGACGGCCGTCCACCAGTGGTGGGCCGCGGCCCAGTCGGGGTCGCCCGGGGCGGGCAGCGGGTTCCACCGGGCCGGTGCCAGCAGCGCGGCGACGGCGAGGGCGAGCAGGGCGAGCGCGACCGCGGCGCCCGGTGCCGGCTCCGTACGCAGACGTACCGAGGCCGAAGCGAGCGCCAGGGCGGCCGCCGCGACCGCCGCCGCCTCCAGGGTGAGGGCACCGGCCGGCGGGCGGGCCCCGTCGGGTACGAGGAACAGCGCGGCGGTCCACCAGGCCGCGGCGAGCGGGGCGATAAGCGCCAGGCGCACCGCGGCCCGTAGCGCCCGCCGTACGGGGACCGCCGAGGTGGTGACCCGGGCCGGGTCGTCGAACAGGAACGCCAGGCCGAACCCGCCGAGCAGCGCGACCAGTCGCAGCACCCCCAGCCCGAGAGCCGGGTCCGGGCCGCCGGCGCCGGACATCAGCCGCACGCTCCCGGCGGCCGGCAGTCCCAGTGCGCCCGCCGCGCCGAGCACCCGCCACGGCAGGGACCGCCACACCGGCCCCAGCAGCGCGCCGATCACCCGCCGCGTACCGCTCCCTTTTCCGTCCTTCACCTCTCGCACGCGTCTCCGGCCCCCTTCGCGTGGCTCACGCCGGGCACGTCCAGCAGGTCGGCGACGCGGGCCGTGGACGTGCCGGGCGCGGTCAGTTCGGCCCAGTGGGACTTCACGGCCGAGGCGGCCTCCTGGCGCGGGCGGTGCAGCAGCGCCCGTACGACCTCGGTCTGTGCGGCGCTCATCCGCAGGCCGCCGGTGGGCGTCAGCACGTAACTGCCGCCTTCGAGGCTGTCGTCGAGCCGGACGTCGCGCAGGGCGGTGACCGGGTCGGGTGCCGCGCCCAGGGCGAGCCACATGACGGTGACGACACGGCCGTCACACACCTCGGCGCCCGCCCGCTCGTCGCCCGCGACCAGCACGGAGGCCAGGCCGACGGAGAACTCCGGGACCCGGTTGCCGCCCCAGCGGGTGCCGACCGTGGCGGTGCCGGGAGCGGTGAGCGGGTCGTAGGCGCCGCCGCCGTCCAGTCCGTAGCGTGCCTCGACGCGCTGGCGCACGGTCAGCGGCCGGGTGGCGGCGGTGCCGCCGGCCAGGGAGCGGACGCGGTCGGCGGTCTTCGCCCAGGCGTCGGTGCGGCCGGTCCACTCGGGCAGCGCGCAGTACGTCGTCGTCCCGCGCGCCGCGCAGCTCTCGACGGCCTCCGGGTGCTCGGACACCCGGGCGCGGGCCGCCTGGAGCGCGGCGGAGGGGCCCGGGGACTGCCCGGCGATCCCGGCGGCGGTCGCGGCGAGCGCGAGGACGGCGAACGCCTTGACGCGGACGGTACGGCCGCCCGAGCGCAGCAGCGCGGCGCCCAGCAGGAGGGCGGCCAGACCGGCCAGGTAGAGCGCGTGCCAGGCGGCCGGGCGGCCCACCAGGCCGGAGGGCAGGGGATCGGAACCGGTCTCGGTCACGACCGGGGCCAGCCACTGGACCCAGTGGGCGCCGCCCGCCCCGACGCCGAGGAAGGCGGGGGCCATGAATCCGGCGACGACGACGAGCAGGGCCGCGAACCAGGAGGGCACCAGCCGGGCCAGGAGCACGCCCGCGACCCCGCACAGCAGCACTGTCAGCGGGGCCACCGCGAGTTCGGCGGCCGAACCGTGGCCGACCGCGCCCGCCCTGAGCGCGTCCGAGGTGAAGCGGACGGCGACGACGAGGGCGGTGAACAGCGCGAACGGGACGACGGACAGGGCGTGGGCGAGGGTGCGCCGCCACGGTTCCATGACCAGGACGCCCAACTGCTCCTCGGTGCCCCGGCGCCGGGAGCGCAGCACGGCCCGGTCGGCGCAGACGAACAGGGCGACGCCGAGGAGCAGCGCGCCGCTCTGGGTGGCCCGGTCGGCGTCCTGGAGGGCGGGGTGGTCGGCCATTCCCTCGTGGCCGGCGTGCCAGCCGGCGTGGCCGGAGTACGTCCGCCAGGCAGTGGCGGCGACGTACACCGCGAAGAAGAGCAGGACCACGGCCTGGCGGGCCAGTTCGCGGCTCTCGACGCGGGCCAGGGCGAGCACGGCCCGCACGCGCGGGCCGCTGGGCGTCCGGCCGGCGGCGGTCACGGAGGCGGCCTCTGGGGGTGCGGTGCTCGTCGTCATCGGGCCGCCGCCTTCGTGCCGCAGGCGTCCAGGGTGAGCAGGTAGCCGTCCTCCAGGGTGGGTTCGAGCAGGCGGGCGCCGTCGGGCGGTTCGCCCACGTTGCGGAAGTCGCCGGTGCCGGTGCGCCATCCGGCGCGTGCGGCCGGGTCGCGTTCGGTGCTGCTCCACACCCGGCCCGCGGCCCGCGCGGTCAGTTCGGCGGGGGTGCCCTCGAAGCGGACGCGGCCGCCGGCCATGACGACCACGCGGTTGCAGAGCATGGAGACGTCCTCGGTCTGGTGGGTGGACAGCAGCACGGTGCGGTCCTCGCCGGTGCGGGTGACCAGGTCCCTGAAGCGCATCCGCTGCTCGGGGTCGAGACCGACGGTGGGCTCGTCCAGGACGAGGAAGCGGGGGTCCCCGACGAGCGCGGCGGCGAGGGCGACGCGCTGCCGCATGCCGCCGGAGAGCTTCTTGATGCGCCGTCCGCGCACGTCGCCGAGGCCGACCTCCTCCAGGACGCGCCGCACCTCGCGGTGGCGGGCGCCGCGGTCGGTGAGTTCCTTGAGGATCGCGACGTAGTCGACGAACGCGAACGCGGTGAAGTCGGGGTGCAGGCCGGGGTTCTGCGGCAGGTAGCCGAGCCGGCGGCGCACCGCCAGGCGGCCGTCGGTGGTGCCGGGGTCGTGGCCGAGCACGGTGAAGGCGCCCCGGTCGGCGGGGACGGCGGTGGCGAGCACCCGCAGCAGGGTGGTCTTCCCCGCCCCGTTGGGCCCGAGCAGCCCGGTGATGCCCTCCCCCAGGCTCAGGGACACGTCGTCGAGAGCGGCGGTGCCGCCGTAGCGGAGGGTGAGCCCGGAGGCGGAGACGGTGTGGGTCACGAGGCACTCCTGTACGGAGGATCGGTGCGGTTCGGGTGAGGTGACGGGGAGGGAGACGGGAAGAGGAAGGGGGACGGGGCGGGGGAGGGCGCGGGCGACGGGGCGCGCGTCACGGCGGTCCCCCGTGCCGCAGGCCCGGGTGGGGAGTGCGGGGCGCGGTCAGGTCGAAGCGGTCCCGCAGACGGAAGAGGAGGACGGTGGCGAGGACGGCGACCGCGGCGGCCGTGCCCTGGCCGGCCGCCGTGAACTGCGGCAGGGGCGTGTCGCCGTGCCGGGTCGCCCGGGCCACCAGCAGGAGGGCCGTCCAGGCGCCGCCGGTCAGGGCGGGTGCGAGGACCGGGCCGAGCCGGGGGGTGAGGGCGAGGCCGGTGGCGGTGAGGGCGAGGGCGGGCAGCAGCCAGGCCAGGGCGCGCAGCCCGTAGCCGGGCAGGGCGAGGGTGGCCAGGCCGTTGACGCCGAGCCCGGTGGCCAGCACGGCGACCGTGCGCAGCAGCACCAGCCGGAACCCGTGCAGCGGGGCGACCACCGCCGTCTCGTAAGCGGGGTCGAGGGCGGGCCCGTAGGCGAGCGCCACCCCGGCGAGCGGCAGCAGCGGCGCGAGCGCGAGGAACAGGGCCGGCGAGTCGGCCGAGCGCAGCGTGTCGGACACGGCGACGGTCATCACCAGCACCGCGGTGACGGCGATCAGCCATGAGCGGCGCAGCACGGGGGTGGCGGCCAGCAGCCGCGCGGTGTGGTCGGCGACCCCGCAGCGCAGCAGCAGCGCTTCGAGCGGCCCGGGGCGGGGCGCGTCGAGTTCGGCGTCCAGCCGGGCCCAGCCCTCCTCCAGCGCCACCGGGTCGGTGAGCGCGGCGAGCCGGGCCCGGCACGCGGCGCAGCCGGCGAGGTGGGTGTCGGTGGACCACAGCAGCGGCGGGGCGAGTTCGCCGCGGTCGTAGGCGCGCAGGTGCTCGTCCGCGACGTGCCAGGTCTTCCGGGGTGTCGTTCCGCCGCTCATGCCAGCGCCTCCCGCAGTTGCCTGCGGGCGCGCATGGCCCGCGTCTTGACCGTGCCGGGCGGGATGCCGAGCAGGACGGCCGCCTCCCGGGTGGTGAGTCCGTCGATGACGGTGGCCTGGAGGACCGCCCGCAGTTCCGGCGAGAGCCGGGTGAGGGCACCGGCGAGGTCGCCGTGCTCGACGCCCGTGAGCACGCGTTCCTCGGCGGAGGCCTCGTCGCGGTGGCGCAGCCGGGCCAGGGCCTGGCGCAGCCGGCCGCGCGCGCCGTCGCCGCGCAGGGCGTCGATCAGGCGGCGCGAGCCGATCCGCCACAGCCATCCGGCCGCGTCCCCCGCGGCTGCCTGTTCCCGGTAGTGGGCCTTGCCGCGCCAGACGGCGAGGAAGGTCTCCTGGACGACGTCGTCGACCATCGCGGGGTCGGCGCAGCGTCCGCGCAGCCGCGCGGTCAGCCACGGCGCGTACCGCCGGTACAGCTCCTCGAAGGCGCGCCGGTCCCGGTCCGCCGCGATGGCCCGCAGCAGTTCCCCGTCGCTTCTCGTTGCGCTCACGTCTCCTCTTCGGACGGACCCCGCGATCCGGTTCACTGCGGGCCGGGGTCCGCGTACGCCGGGCGCCGCGGGCGTTTGACTTTCCCGGCCGTCTTGCACCACCCTTTCACTACTCAATTAGTGAAAGGGTGGTGCACGGGGTGCTCGAATACCGCATCGACCGGCACAGCGGCGTGGCCACCTACATGCAGATCGTCCAGCAGACCAAGCAGGCCCTGCGCCTGGGCGCCCTGCAGCCCGGCGACCGGCTGCCCACGGCCCGCGAGGTCGTGGAGGCCACCGCCATCAATCCCAACACCGTACTCAAGGCCTACCGCGAGCTGGAACGCGAAGGGCTGGTGGAGGCCCGCCGCGGTCTCGGCACCTTCGTACGCCGCTCGCTCGGCACCGCCCCCGCCGACGACTCCCCGCTCCGCGCGGAGCTGGACGGCTGGGCCGGGCGGGCCCGCGCGGCCGGCCTGGACCGCGACGACGTGGCCGCGCTCTTCACCGCCGTACTCGACCGACACTTCGCCCCGCGCGGAGAACATCCCCAGGGAGACCCGTCATGACCGACACCGGCACGGCACTCGAGGCGGCCGCGCTGGGCAAGCGGTACGCCCGGCGCGCCAAGGGCTGGGCGCTGCGCGAGTGCGCCTTCCGGCTGCCCGCCGGGCGCGTCTGCGCCCTGGTCGGCCCCAACGGGGCGGGCAAGTCCACCCTGCTCACCCTCGCCGCCGGTCTGCTCGCCCCCAGCGAGGGCCGTATCACCGTCCTCGGCACCGACCCGGCGAGCGCCCGCACCCGGGTCGGCTACGTCGCCCAGGACAAGCCGCTCTACCCGCAGCTCACCATCGCCGAGACGCTGCGCATGGGCGCCGACCTCAACCCGGGGCGCTGGGACGCGGCCGGCGCCGAACGGATCGTGGCCGCCGGCGACCTCGACCCGCGCTCCCGCGTCCGCACCCTGTCCGGCGGCCAGCGCACCCGGGTCGCGCTCGCACTGGCCCTGGGCAAACGGCCCGAACTGCTGCTGCTCGACGAGCCGATGGCCGACCTGGACCCGCTGGCCCGGCACGACCTCATGGGCGTCCTGATGGGCGAGGCCGCCCGGCACGGCACCACGATCATGCTGTCCTCGCACGTCGTCGCCGAGCTGGAGGACTCCTGCGACCACCTGCTGCTCGTCGGCGGCGGCCGGGTCCGGCTGGCCGGCGAGATAGACGACCTGCTGGCCGCGCACACCCGCGTGACCGCGCCCGCCGACACCGCCGAACTGGCCCGGCACACCGTCGTCGAGTCCCGCACCACCGGCCGCCGGGTCACCGCGCTGATCCGGCCCCGGGGCCCCCTGCCCGAGGACTGGCACGCCGGCCCGCCCAGCCTGGAGGAACTCGTCCTCGCGCACCTGCGCAACCCCTCGGCCCCAGCCCTGGACGGGTCCGGCGAGAGCCACCCGCCCCAGGAGAACCGCACGACCCAGGAGAACCGCGCATGACCGCCCCGACCGCCCCGACCGGCCCGGCCCCCGCGGCCGCCGGACCCCACGCCGGCCGGCCGCGCCTGGTGCGCTGGCTGCTGCGCCTGCACCGCCCCGCGCTGTACACGTGGACCGTGCTCGTCGTCGTCCTCGCCGCCGGCCTGGTCTGGCTGTGGGGCCCGCTCGCCGACGCCGCGGCGAGCGCCTGGCGGCAGTACGACGCCTGCGGCATGTCCCCGCGCTGCTCGTACGACCAGGACGCGATCCTGCGCTACAAGGACGTCTACAGCTACACCACCCTCGCCCTCAACGCGCTCCCGCTCCTGGTCGGCGCCTGGGCCGGCGGCTCCCTGTTCGGGCGCGAGCTGGAGAGCGGCACCGCACGGCTCGCCTGGGCCCAGGGCGTCACCCCCACCCGCTGGCTGGCGACCCGCCTGGCCCTCCCGGCCGCCCTGGTCACCGTGGGCACCGGCCTGCTGGTGCTGCTGCACAACCGGGCCTGGTCTGCGGCACGCGGCCGGGTCGACACCGCCAAGGACTGGACCGACACCTGGACCCTGCACGCCAACGGCCCCACCACCGTCGCCCTCGCCCTGGCCGCCCTCGCCGCGGGCGCGCTGGCCGCCCTGCTGTGGCGGCGCACCCTGCCCGCGCTGGCCACCGGCCTGTGCGTGGCCGCCGGCCTGCGCGGCCTGGCCGGCCTGGCGCTGCCCCACATGTGGCCCGCCGTCACCCGCGTCACCACCCTGGAGCAGGGCTACGACGGCGGCGGGCTCCAGCTCGGCCACGGCCTGGTCACCGCCACCGGTGCGCACATCCCCGACCCCGGCTGCGGTTCCCCGGACCCGGCCGTGTGCGCCGGGACGTACGCGAAGCTGCACGCCACCGGCTTCTACACCGAGAGCCAGCCGTTCTCCCACTACTGGCCGCTGCAGCTCACCACCAGCGCCCTCGTCCTGGTCCTCGCCTGCCTGCTCGCCGGGGCCGCGTTCACCGTCCTGCGGCGCACCACCCGCCCGGCGGCCACCGCCCGCGAGGAGGCCACCGCGTGAGCACCGCGCTCGTCCAGGGCCTGCCGCGCACCGTCCTCACCGTGCACCGCGCCGCCCTGCTCGTCTGGGGCGCGTTCGTGACCGGCACGATCGGCTGGCTGGTGTGGCTGAACGAGGTCACCGCCGAGCGGGCGCACGCCTCCGCCTCGCCGTTCGCCGCCCTCGACTACAGCGATCCGACCGGCTGGATCGCCGCGCTCGTCTGCTACAGCTTCCTCGCGGTGGCCGCGTTCGCCGGCGCCTCCCTCGTCGGCCGCGAACTGGAGTCCGGCACCGCCCGCCTCGCCTGGACCCAGGGCGTGAGCCCCGCCCGCTGGCTGACGGCCAAGCTCGCCGTGCCCGCCGCGGCCCTCACCCTCGGCGGCACCGCCCTCGTCCTGGCCTACCGCTGGGGCTGGGCGGCCCACCGCGACCTGATGCGCGACAACTGGGCCTACGCCGACGTCTTCGTGGCCCGCGGTCCTGCCACCGTGGCCTACGCCCTGTGCGCCCTGTCGGCCGGCGCGCTCACCGCGCTGCTCGTCCGCCGCACCCTGCCCGCCCTCGGCGTCTCCTTCGCCGCGATGTGGCTGCTCCACCTCCTCCTGGAGGCCGCCCGCCCCCACCTGTGGCCCGCCGTCACCCGCACCTCGCCGCACCCGGTCGCACTGCCCCGCGACGCCTATCTGCTCCGGACCGGCGGCAACGGCGAACGGTACGTCGCCACGTACCACCCGCAGTCCCACTTCTGGCCGCTGCACCTGCTGGAGACGGGCATCGTCCTCACCGTCACGGCAGCGGTCACCGCCGCCGCGTTCACGGTGCTGCGCCGCGGCACGGCGTGAGCACCGCGGCGGCCCGTACGTCCCTTCCACGGGGGGAGGGACGTACGGGCCGCCCCGGGAAGGGCGCACCGACGCGGCCGCGCGTCCCAGGGGCGCGACCGGGGCGGGCCACCGGCCGCCCCCCTGCGGGCCGCCCCCCGCTATCCCGCACGTCATGTCTCCGTAACCGGTGATTCAGACAGGCTTGCGACGCTCGCCCAATGAAACCCGCCGTGCCCGAGCCTCCGCCGCCCCCCGAGGGGTCCGCAGCCGCGCTCCCGCCCGCGCCTTCCGACGCGCCTGGCGCCCTCGCCGCGCGGAAGAATGGATTCATGAGCCAGCCAGACACCCAGGCAGCAGCGCAGCAGGCCCCTCACCCCCAGCCCTCCGTGGGCTCCCTGGCGGCCCACCGGCCGCACACCGTGGCCGCGGCCGTCTCCGACCTGGACCCCGACCTCGACGCCGACCTCGACGTCTACGAGGAGGTACGGGACGGCGAGGACCAGCTCCCACAGGGACGCTTCCTCGACCGGGAGCGCAGCTGGCTCGCCTTCAACGAGCGCGTCCTGGAACTGGCCGAGGACCCGGACACGCCCCTGCTGGAGCGGGCCAACTTCCTCGCGATCTTCGCCAGCAACCTGGACGAGTTCTTCATGGTCCGCGTCGCCGGCCTCAAACGCCGTATCGCCACCGGTGTCGCCACCCGCTCCGCCTCCGGCCTCCAGCCCCGCGAGGTGCTGGAGATGATCTGGGCCCGCTCCCGCGAACTCATGGCCCGCCACGCCGCCTGCTACCAGGAGGACGTCGCCCCCGCCCTCGCGGAGGAGGGCATCGAGCTGGCCCGCTGGAGCGAGCTGACCGAGAAGGAACAGGCCCGCCTGTTCACCCTCTTCCGCCAGCGCATCTTCCCCGTGCTGACCCCGCTGGCCGTCGACCCCGCGCACCCCTTCCCGTACATCTCCGGCCTCTCCCTCAACCTGGCCGTCGTCGTGCGCAACCCGGTCACCGGCCACCGCCACTTCGCCCGCGTCAAGGTCCCGCCGCTGCTCAACCGCTTCCTGGAAAGCTCCCCCGGCCGCTACGTCCCCCTGGAGGACGTCATCGCCGCCCACCTGGAGGAGCTGTTCCCGGGCATGGAGGTCCTGGAGCACCACACCTTCCGGCTCACGCGCAACGAGGACCTGGAGGTCGAGGAGGACGACGCCGAGAACCTCCTCCAGGCCCTGGAGAAGGAACTGATGCGGCGCCGCTTCGGGCCGCCGGTGCGCCTGGAGGTCGAGGAGTCCATCGACCGCGAGGTGCTCGACCTGCTGGTGCGCGAGCTGAAGATCAGCGAGGCCGAGGTCTACCCGCTGCCCGGTCCGCTCGACCTCACCGGCCTCTTCCGCATCCACAGCCTGGACCGGCCCGAGCTGAAGTACCCCAAGTTCGTCGCCGGCACCCACCGCGACCTCGCCGAGGTCGAATCGGCCTCCCCGCCGGACATCTTCGCCGCGCTGCGCAGCCGCGACGTGCTCCTGCACCACCCCTACGACTCGTTCTCCACCTCCGTGCAGGCCTTCCTGGAGCAGGCCGCCGCCGACCCCGACGTCCTCGCCATCAAGCAGACCCTGTACCGGACGTCGGGCGACTCCCCCATAGTCGACGCGCTCATCGACGCCGCCGAGTCCGGCAAACAGGTCCTCGTCCTGGTCGAGATCAAGGCCCGCTTCGACGAACACGCCAACATCAAGTGGGCGCGCAAGCTCGAAGAGGCCGGCTGCCACGTCGTCTACGGCCTGGTCGGCCTGAAGACCCACTGCAAGCTGTCCCTGGTGGTCCGTCAGGAAGGCGGCGACACACTGCGCCGCTACAGCCACGTCGGCACCGGCAACTACCACCCCAAGACCGCCCGGCTGTATGAGGACCTCGGACTGCTCACCGCCGACCCGCAGGTCGGCGCGGACCTCTCCGACCTGTTCAACCGGCTCTCCGGCTACTCCCGCCGCGAGACCTACCGCCGCCTCCTCGTCGCCCCCAAATCCCTGCGCGACGGCCTGGTCTCCCGCATCCACAAGGAGATCCAGCACCACCGCGCCGGCCGGCCCGCCTTCATCCGCGTGAAGGTCAACTCCATGGTGGACGAGGCCGTCGTCGACGCGCTCTACAGCGCCTCCCAGACGGGCGTCCCCGTCGACGTGTGGGTGCGCGGCATCTGCGCCCTGCGCCCCGGCGTACCGGGCCTGTCGGAGAACATCCGCGTCCGCTCGATCCTCGGCCGCTTCCTCGAACACTCCCGGGTCTTCGCCTTCGGGGGCGGCGGGGAGCCCGAGGTGTGGATCGGCAGCGCCGACATGATGCACCGCAACCTCGACCGCCGGATCGAGGCCCTGGTCCGGGTCACCGACCCCGCCCACCGGGCCACCCTCAACCGGCTGCTGGAAACGGGCATGTCCGACACCACCGCCTCCTGGCACCTCGGCCCGGACGGCGACTGGACCCGGCACGCGAGCGACGCGGACGGCCAGCCCCTGCGCAACATCCAGGAGACGCTCATAGACGCCCGGAGGCGCCGGCGTGGCACAGCAACACCTTGACCCGACGCACCGGCCCACTGCCGCCGTGCCGCCCCCCGCGCCCCAGGGGCCCGGCGGCGCACCCACCGCGGACGGCCTCGCCGCCTATCTGCGGGCCCAGGCCACGGAGTTCCTGCGCGCGCTGCGCCTGCACCGCGAGGCCGGCCCCGCGGCGGGCAACGGCGAGGAGGCCGCCGATGCGGCGCGCGCCCTGCGCCGCTCCGCCCGCCGCATCAGCGGCAGCCTGCACACCTTCCGGGGCGTGCTGGACGAGACCTGGGCGGAGGAACTGCGCCCGGAACTGGCCTGGCTCTCGGGCACCCTGGCCCGCGAACACGCCTGCCAGGCCCGCCTGGACCGGCTCCTCACCGCCCTGACCAGGCTCTCGGGGCCCGCCGGACCCGCCAGGCCGGCCGGACCCGCCGGACCGGCGGACTTCCCGACTCCCGCGGCGGCGACCGCGGGCACGGGCGCGGGCGCGGCGGGCACGGGAGCAGCGGCGGGCCCGCGAGCGGGGACGGCCGCCCGCGCCGTGAACCACCCGCCGCAGCCGGCCGCCCCGGACCGCGGCAGCCTCGCCGTGGGCGCCGCCAAGGCGGGCGCCCTGCTGGACCGTCAGCTCACCCTGGCCCGTACCCGCGCCCACTCCACGGCCCTCCAGGCACTGGGGTCGAGCCGCTTCCACGCCGTCGCCGACAAGGTCGCCGTCCTCGCCAGCGACGTCCCCCTCACCCCCACCGCGCACGCCACGGACCTGCGTCCCCTCGCCGCGGCCGCCGAGGAACGCCTCGCGGACGCGGTCGCCGCCCTGCCGCTGGTCACCGCGGGCAGCCCCTACAACGCGGCGGCCCTGGTCCACGGCCTGTCCCCGGACCCGTCCCCGCACCCGCAGGACGCCCCCTGGCACCAGGTGCGCCTGCTGCTGCGCCTGCACCGCTACGCCCAGGAGGCCCTGCTCGGCGCCCCGGGCACCACCCGGGCCCCCGCCGACGCACGGCTGCCGGAGGCCGGCCGGGCGCTCGACCGGCACCGCGACGCCTCGGAGGCGGCGGCCGCGGCGTCCTCGGCCGCCCGCACCCCGCGCATCGCCCCGGCGACGGCGTACGCGCTCGGCGTGCTCCACGCCGACCAGCGGCACGAGGTGGAGGCGGCCCGGTTCGCCTTCCAGCAGTGCTGGCTCAGACAGACCGTGGCCGCCGGCTGAGAGGGCGGTGGCACGCCCGGTGACGTCCCCGAGGACACCGTCGCCCTGGCGGCGGACTGCCTCCTGTGGCGCCGCTCGCCGGCCGGCGCCGGCCTCGGACTCGGCCCGGTGCACCGGCCGAAGCACGACGACCGGTCCTGCCCCCAGGGCAAGCCGAAGCACGGTGAGGACCCGCTCACGCCTCGTCGGCGACCGCCTCGCCCGGACCCGCGACCGTGACCTCGGCGGCCAACTGCTGCGCACACCAGGGGAGCAGGGCCCCGGGCCACTCAGGCGTCGCGCGCGTGAGCCTCCGCGTCCGTGCGGGCCAGGCTGCGCGCCCGGCGGGCGGGACCGCGCCAGCCGCAGGTGCAGCGGGCCAGACAGAAGCGGCCCTGTTCGGCGGTCGTCGTGCGGTGTTCCCCCTGCCGGGGTTCGTCCTGCGCCACGCGGGCCACGCTACCCACCCGGGATGAACGGCCGGTGACGGCTCGCCACCGGGCGGCCCGGCGCGTGACGGGGCTCCCTACCCGTCGTTAACCGGACGACAGGGGCCCGGTACGGACGCGGCAGCTGGGGGTAGGCAGGCGATGACGCAGCGGTGGCGGCAGGCGAGCGGGGCGGCGGTGCTCGCGGCGGGGCTCCTGCTCGGCGCGGGCGCCACGGGATGCTCCGGCAGGGGCGTGGCCGCCGAGGACGCCCGCGCCGCCGACGACCCGGTGCGCACCCTGCGCCAGGCCCCCGACGCGCTGCTGCAGGCGGGCACCTCCCAGACGCGTACGTCGATGGAGATGGCGGCCGGCGGGACCCGCGTGACGATCCGCGGCGAGGGCGCCTACGACTTCCGCGCCCAGCGCGGGCAGCTGACGGTGATCCTGCCGCAGGACCCGGCCGGGACCAGCGGGCACCCGCCGATCGTCGAACTCCTCGCCCCGGGCGCGCTGTTCATGAAGAACCGGGGCGCGGGCGTACCCGCCGACAAGTGGGTGCGGGTGGCGACGGCCACGCTCTCCGACGGCAACCTCGTCACCGGCGGCGCCACCGACCCGTTCGCCGCGGCGGAGGTGCTGCGCGGGACGCGGACGGCGACGTACGTGGGCCGGACCGAGGTCGCGGGAGTGGCGGTGCGGCACTACCGGGGCACCGCCGACCTCGCCGTGGCGGCCGACGCGGCCTCGGCGGCGGGCGAGGGCGCGCTGCGGGCGGCGGCGAAAGGGTTCGCCACCCCCGATGTCCCGTTCGACGTCTACCTCGACGACGCGGGCCGCGTCCGCAAGCTCCGGCAGAGCTTCGCCTTCGTCAACGCCCGCCGCAAGGGCACGGTGGAGGTGTTCTCCACCACGCTGCTGTACGCCTTCGGGACCCCGGTGACCGTGACGCTGCCCCGCGCGGGAGACATCTACACCGGCCGGGTGGCCGAGGAGTGAGCGCGCGCCGCCCCGGGCCCCGGGGCCGGAAATGACCGGCGAACTAGCCCTTCCGTGCCATGCGCGGGCCGTGGACGGCTCCCTACTCTAGGTCTGTTGTCGCCGAATCCGGTGACGCGGGGAAGAGGTGATGCACGTGGCTCCGGTCGGCGGTAGGGCGGTTCAGGACCACGTGGCCCTGGCCGAGATCGAACTGTGCGGCGAGCTGATCATCGCCGCCTCGGCGGCCCGGGAGCGGCTCAGCCTGGAGTACATCGACGAGGTGCTGCGGGTGGCCGAGGAGCGCCACGCCCCCGCCGGCCGGTGACCCGCACCGGACGCAGACCCTCCGTCGGCCGCCGGTGACCCGCGCCGGACACCGGCTCCCCCACCCGGCCGCTGACCTCCACGGCCGCCGTCCCGCGCCGGACGGAGACCCCGCCGCCGGTGATCCCCGTCACGCACCCCCCGGACCCGCGCCCCCTCAGGTGCGCAGCAGCCGTCCGATGGCCTTGGTGGCCTCCTCGACCTTCGCGTCGATCTCGGTGCCGCCCTTGACGGCCGCGTCGGCGACACAGTGCCGCAGGTGCTCCTCCAGCAGTTGCAGCGCGAAGGACTGCAGGGCCTTGGTGGAGGCGGACACCTGCGTCAGTATGTCGATGCAGTAGGTGTCCTCGTCGACCATGCGCTGCAGCCCGCGGATCTGCCCCTCGATCCGCCGCAGCCGCTTGAGGTGCTCACCCTTCTGCTTGTGGTAGCCGTGCGTGACGTGCTCGTCACCCGCGCTCCCCGGCGGGGCGGTGTTCTCCGGCCCGGTGATCCCGGAGGGCGCCGTCGCGCCGGCCTCGGTGGTCGTCATCGCGTCCTCCCGCTCGGAACGGAAAACAAACAGAAACCCGGAAGGCATACCCCTGGCGGGTATATCGTACCGAATTTTCCGGGGTACCGGCCCCTTGCACCGCCCCCGTGCCGACCACTGTGCCTGATGGGCGACACTGGGGGACGGCCCCTTAGCCGTGGCCGGATGATGCGCTTAGCATCACCCTGACCGAAACCGATGCACCCCGAGGACCCCTTGTGCGCTTTCGTCTGACCCCCAGGGAGACGAGCTTCTACGACATGTTCGCCGCGTCCGCGGACAACATCGTCACGGGCTCGAAACTCCTGATGGAACTGCTCGGGGCGGACGCATCCGCCCGGGCCGAGATCGCAGAGCGTATGCGGGCCGCGGAACACGCCGGTGACGACGCCACGCACGCGATCTTCCACCAGCTGAACTCCTCGTTCATCACGCCCTTCGACCGCGAGGACATCTACTCCCTCGCGTCCTCCCTCGACGACATCATGGACTTCATGGAGGAGGCCGTCGACCTGGTCGTCCTCTACAACGTCGAGGAACTGCCCAAGGGCGTCGAGCAGCAGATCGAGGTCCTGGCCCGCGCCGCGGAGCTGACCGCCGAGGCCATGCCGCACCTGCGGACCATGGACAACCTCACCGAGTACTGGATCGAGGTGAACCGCCTGGAGAACCAGGCGGACCAGATCCACCGCAAGCTGCTCGCCCACCTGTTCAACGGCAAGTACGACGCGATCGAGGTGCTGAAGCTCAAGCAGATCGTGGACGTACTGGAAGAGGCGGCGGACGCCTTCGAGCACGTGGCGAACACGGTGGAGACCATCGCGGTCAAGGAGTCCTGAGGCGTCCATGGACACCTTCGCTCTGGTTGTGACCATCCTGGTCGCGCTCGGTTTCGCTTACACCAACGGCTTCCACGACTCCGCCAACGCCATCGCCACCTCCGTCTCCACGCGCGCGCTCACCCCGCGCGCCGCGCTGGCGATGGCCGCGGTGATGAACCTCGCCGGCGCCTTCCTGGGCAGCGGCATCGCCAAGACGGTCAGCGAGGGGCTGATCGACACCCCGACCGGCAGCAAGGGGATGGGGATCCTCTTCTCGGCGCTGCTGGGCGCCATCGTCTGGAACCTGGTCACCTGGTACTTCGGCCTGCCCTCGTCCTCCTCGCACGCCCTGTTCGGCGGCCTGGTCGGCGCGGCGCTCGCGGGTGGCACGACGGTGCACTGGTCAGGCGTGCTGGACAAGGTCGTCACCCCGATGTTCCTGTCCCCGGTGGTCGGCCTGATCGTCGGCTACCTGGTCATGACGGCGATCATGTGGATCTTCCGCCGGACCAACCCGCACAAGGCCAAGCGCGGCTTCCGCATAGCGCAGACCGTCTCGGCGGCCGGCATGGCCCTCGGCCACGGCCTCCAGGACGCGCAGAAGACCATGGGCGTCGTGGTGATGGCGCTGGTCATCGGCGGCGTCGAGACCTACGGCGACCCGATCCCGGTGTGGGTGAAGCTGGTCTCCGCACTGATGCTGTCGCTGGGCACCTACGCGGGCGGCTGGCGCATCATGCGCACCCTGGGCCGCAAGATCATCGAACTGGACCCGCCGCAGGGCTTCGCGGCCGAGGCGACCGGCGCGTCGATCATGTTCGGCACGGCCTTCCTCTTCAAGGCCCCCATCTCCACCACCCACGTGATCACCTCGGCGATCATGGGCGTGGGCGCGACGAAGCGGGTCAACGCCGTGCGCTGGGGCGTCGCCAAGAACATCGTCCTCGGCTGGTTCATCACCATGCCCGCGGCGGCGATCGTCTCGGCCGTCGCCTTCTGGCTGATCGACCTCGCCTTCCTGTAGGAACCGCGGCGTACGCCGGCACACGCACAGGGCCCGCCCCCGGGAGCCGGGGGCGGGCCCTTCCGCGTCCTCACGGTGGCACCGCCATGCAGCACCGCGAGGGGTCTTCGGATCAGCCGAAGCGGCCGGAGATGTAGTCCTCCGTGGCCTGCACCGACGGGTTGGAGAAGATCCGCTCGGTGTCGTCGATCTCGATCAGCCGGCCCGGCTGGCCCACGCCCGCCAGGTTGAAGAACGCCGTACGGTCCGAGACCCGCGCCGCCTGCTGCATGTTGTGCGTCACGATGACGATCGTGAAGCGTTCCTTCAGCTCGCCGATCAGGTCCTCGATGGCGAGGGTCGAGATCGGGTCCAGCGCGGAGCACGGCTCGTCCATCAGCAGCACCTTCGGCTCGACCGCGATCGCGCGGGCGATGCACAGCCGCTGCTGCTGACCGCCGGAGAGCCCGGCGCCCGGCTTGTTCAGGCGGTCCTTGACCTCGTTCCAGAGGTTGGCGCCCCGGAGCGACTTCTCGACGACGTCGTTCAGCTCGCTCTTCTTGTAGTCGCCGTTCAGCCGGAGCCCCGCCGCCACGTTGTCGAAGATCGACATGGTGGGGAACGGGTTCGGCCGCTGGAAGACCATGCCCACCTCACGGCGGACCGAGACCGGGTCGATCCCGGCCCCGTACAGGTCCTCGGCGTCCAGCATCACCTTGCCCTCGACCCGGCCGCCGGGGGTGACCTCGTGCATCCGGTTCAGGGTGCGCAGGAACGTCGACTTGCCGCAGCCGGAGGGCCCGATGAAGGCCGTCACCGAACGCGGCTCGACCGTCATCGAGATGTCCTCGATCGCCTTGTGGGAGCCGTAGTAGGCGGTGAGCCCGCTCACGTCGATTCGCTTGGCCATGACTACTTCTTCACTTCCGTCTCAGTCGCCGAGGGGTCGCCCAGCGACCGGCCACACGGCGGTAGCCGCAGATTGGTTAACGAGGGGCCTTCCAGCGGGCGATGCCGCGGGCCACCAGGTTGAGGATCATCACCGCGGCGATCAGGGTGAGCGAGGCCGCCCACGCCCGGTCGTACGCCGCTCCGCTGCCCACGCTGTTCGTGTACTGCTGGTAGATGTACAGCGGCAGCGAGGACTGCGCCCCGTCGAACGGGTTGGTGTTGATGAAGGGGTTGCCGAACACCAGCAGCAGCACGGGCGCCGTCTCACCGGCGATACGGGCGATGGCCAGCACGACGCCGGTGGTGATGCCGCCGAGCGCGGTCGGCAGGACGACCTTCAGGATCGTGCGCCACTTCGGCACGCCGAGGGCGAGCGACGCCTCGCGCAGCTCGTTCGGTACGAGCTTCAGCATCTCCTCGGTGGAGCGGACCACGACCGGCATCATCAGGATGGCCAGGGCCAGCGAGCCGGCGAAACCGAACGGCTGCAGCTTGAAGATCAGCATCAGGCTGAGGATGAACAGGCCCGCGACGATCGAGGGGATGCCGGTCATCACGTCGACGAAGAAGGTGACGGCCCGGGCGAGGTTGCCGCGGCCGTACTCCACCAGGTAGATCGCGGTGAGCACGCCGATCGGCGCGCCGATGACGGTGGCGAGGCCGACCTGTTCGAGGCTTCCGATGATGGCGTGGTAGATGCCGCCGCCCACCTCGGTGTCCGCGACGACGCCCATCGAGTGGGACAGGAAGTAGAAGTCCAGGACCTTCACACCGCGCCGCACGGTCGTCCAGACCAGGGAGATCAGCGGCACCAGGGCGAGCAGGAAGGCCACCCAGACGAGGCTGGTGACCACCCGGTCCTTGGCCTGGCGGCGGCCCTCGATCCGGGCGGTGACGCCGTACGTGCCCAGGACGAACAGGACGGCGGCGATCAGCCCCTGCTGCACCCGGCTGTGCAGGCCGCCGACGAGGCCGATGACGACGGCGGCGACGACGGCGCTGGCGGCGATGGCCCACGGGGCCCAGCGGGGCAGGGAGGCGCCGCGCAGGCTGCTCGTGCGCTGGTCGGCGATGGCTGCGGTGCTCATGCGTTGGCCCCCGAGTACTCCTTGCGGCGGGCGATGATCAGCCGGGCCGCGCCGTTGACCAGCAGGGTGATGACGAACAGGACCAGACCGGAGGCGATCAGCGCGTCACGGCCGAACTCCGTCGCCTCGCTGAACTTGCTGGCGATGTTCTGGGCGAAGGTGCCGCCGCCCGGGTCGAGCAGGCTGGCCTTGATGTCGAAGGTCGGCGAGAGCACGGTGGCGACTGCGATCGTCTCGCCGAGCGCACGGCCCAGACCGAGCATCGAGGCGGAGATCACACCGGAGCGGCCGAAGGGCAGCACCGCCATGCGGATGACCTCCCAGCGCGTGGCACCGAGGGCGAGCGCGGCCTCCTGGTGCATCCGCGGGGCCTGGCGGAAGACCTCACGGCTGACGTTGGTCACGATCGGCAGGATCATGACGGCGAGCAGGATGCTCACGGTCAGCACCGAGCGGGGCGGGCCGCCCTCCCACGAGAAGACGCCGGTCCAGCCCAGGTAGTCGTTCAGCCAGCCGAAGAGGCCGTCGAGGTGCGGCACGAGGACCAGGGCGCCCCACAGGCCGTACACGATGGACGGCACGGCGGCCAGCAGGTCGATCACGTACGAGATCGGGCCGCTGAGCCGGCGCGGGGCGTAGTGGGTGAGGAAGAGCGCGATGGCGACCGCGACCGGGACCGCGACGACCATGGCGATGACCGAGGAGACCACCGTGCCGAAGGCCAGCACCGCGATGCCGAAGACCGGCGGCTGCACACCGGTGTTCCACTCGAAGGTGGTCAGGAAGTTGCCGTCGTCCTTGCTGATGGCCAGGCACGCGCGGTAGGTCAGGAAGGCCGCGATCGCGGCCATGATCACCAGCAGCAGGATGCCCGACCCGCGGGAGAGCCCGAGGAAGATCCGGTCTCCGGGACGGGTCACGCCGCGGCCGGCGCGCCGGGGCTCGGCCGGGGCCGGCCGGGGCGGGAGGGGGGGAGCGTCTGCGTCTGTCTTCTGTGTGGATATGTCCATCGGGTTCTCCGGTCTGCGGAGCCCTGCGCGGTGGCGGGCCCCTGGCGGCGGTGCACCGGACGGTGCGGCCCGGCCCCGGGCGGGGGACCGGACCGCACGCAGGTCAGCTCAGGCCCTCGATGGTGGTGCGGACCTTGCTGATGATCGCGTCGGGGATCGGCGCGTAGTCCTTCTGGGTGAGCACGTTCTGGCCGTCCTGGCTGGCGATGTAGCGCAGGAACGCCTTGGTGGCCGGCAGGGTGTCGGACTTGTTGCCCTTGTCGCAGACGATCTCGTAGGTGACCAGGACCATCGGGTACGCGCCCTCGGCCTTGGTGGTGTAGTTCAGCTGCAGCGACAGGTCCTTGCCGGTGCCGACGACCTTGGCGTCCGCGATGGCCTTGCTGGCGTTCTCGACGGTGGCCTTGACCGGGGCGGAGGCGCCGGTGTCGATGGCGACCGTGTGCACGTCCTTGGCGTACGACAGCTCGAAGTAGCCGATGGCGCCGTTGGTCTGCTTGACCTGCTGGGCCACACCGGAGGACTGCGGAGCGGCCTGGCCGCCCTGCGCCTGCCAGGCCTTGCCGCCGGAGTACTTCCAGTCGTTCGGCGCGGCGGCCTTGAGGTACTTGGTGAAGTTGTCGGTGGTGCCGGACTCGTCCGAGCGGTGGAAGGCCTGGATCTTGAGGCTGGGCAGCTTCGCCTTGGGGTTCAGCTTCTTGATCTCCGGCGCGTCCCAGGTCGTGACCTTGCCGTCGAAGATCTTGGCCAGCGTGGGGGCGTCCAGCACCAGGTCGTCGACGCCGGAGAGGTTGTAGCCGACCGCGATCGGGCCGCCCACCATCGGCAGGTCGATGCCCTGGCCGCCGGTGCAGACCTTCTTCGAGGCCTCGACCTCTTCGGGCTTCAGCGCGGAGTCCGAACCGGCGAAGGCGACCTGGCCCTGGCCGAACGCCGTGACACCGGCGCCGGAGCCGCCGCCCTTGTAGTTGATCTGCGTGCCGCAGGCCTGGCTGAACTGCTTGACCCAGGCGTCGATCGCGTTCTTCTGCGCGGAAGAGCCGTCCGCCAGCAGCTGCCCCTTGGCGCCGTCGCACTTGACGGAGCTGTTGGAGGCCGTGGTGCTGCCACCCCCGGCGGCGCCGCTCTTCCCGCCGGTGTCGTCCGAACCGCACGCCGTGAGGGCCAGGGCGCCGGAGACGGCGAGGACGCCGAGAGCGAGTGCCCGCCGGTTCTTGCGCTGAAGCTTCACTTGAGGGAGTTCCTTCCAGGAGCCGCCGTCCTGATCGGCGGCGTGCGAAGAGTGACTGGCACCGCTGCGCGAAGACGCGCCGCAGCACCGGTAAGGCCGAAATTAGGCAGAACAGGTGAAGCCGCCGATGGCCGGAAGTGAACGAGGGGTGAACCCCTGCCGACGGTGCGGTGAGGTCACGGAATGCTCACGGGGAGAACACGCCCGGGTCCCGGAATCCTGCACTCCGTCCCCGGTTCAGGGGCCGGCGCCCGGCGGAACGCCGGCCGGGACCACCGCCCGCGGGCAGCGCCCCCGCGGAGGCGGAAGGACAGCTTCCGGCCCACGGGAACCCCGCGGGCCCTCCGGTCGTCTCGGTCCACGAAGGGCGACAGGAGGCGCGGAGTATGGAACGGCGTGCGTTCATGGCGGGCGGCGCGGTCACGGTCGCCGCCCTCGCCACGGCCTGCGACGGCAACGGCGGCGACAGCGGCGGCAAAGGCACCGCGACGGCGGCACGAAGTCCCCGCCCCGGCGGCACGGGGCCCCGCACAGCCTCCCCCGCCACGGGGCACCGCACCGCGGCCCCCGCCGACTGGAGCGCGCTCGCCCGCTCCCTCGACGGCACCCTGCTCCGCCCCGGCGACGCCCACTGGACCACCGCCGCCCGGCTCTACAACACCCGCTTCGACGGCCTGCGGCCCGCCGCCGTCGCCTACGTGGCGCACGCCGACGACATCCGTACGACCCTCGCCTACGCCCGCGCCCACCACCTGCGCGTGGCCGTCCGCAACGGCGGCCACTCCTACGCGGGCTGGTCCTCCGGCGACGGCCGCCTCGTCGTCGACGTGTCGAAGCTCGCCGCGGTCCGGGCGAGCGGCACCTCCGCGGTGGTCGGCGCGGGCGCCAAGCTCATCGACGTCTACCGCGCGCTCGCCGCCAAGGGCGTGACCATACCGGCGGGCTCCTGCCCGACCGTGGGCGTCTCCGGTCTGGTCCTCGGCGGCGGCCACGGCGTCGTCTCCCGCGCCTACGGCCTGACCTGCGACAGCCTGACCCAGGCCACCCTCGTCACGGCCGACGGCCGGCAGCTCACCGCGAACGCCACCGAGAACGCCGACCTGTTCTGGGCACTGCGCGGCGCGGGCAACGGCAACTTCGGCGTCGTCACCGAACTCCGCTTCCGCACCCACCCCGCCCCCCAGGCGGTCTCGGCCTACCTGACCTGGCCGTGGGCCCGGGCAGCGGCGGTGGTACGGGCCTGGCAGGAGTGGGGCCCGGACCAGCCGGACGAGATCTGGTCCTCCCTGCACCTGGAGAACACCCCGGGCGGCACCCCGCGCGTCTCCGTGGCCGCGTTCTCCCTGGGCACCTACGGCGAGTTGCAGAACGCCGTCGACCGGCTGGCCGACCGGGCCGGCGCCCGCGCGTCGAGCGTCACCCTCAAACGCCACTCCTACCAGGGCGCCATGGAGGCGTACGCGGGCTGCTCGTCCTTCCCGGCCGAACCCCAGTGCCACCTGCCGGGTGCCACGCCGGGCCGCTCGCCGCAGGGCGCGCTCGGCCGCGAGACCTACGCGGCCCGCTCGGACTTCTTCGACCGCTCGCTCTCCCCGGCCGGCGTCCGGGCGCTGCTCGCCCAGGTGCGGGCGGTGCGCGGCGGCGCCGGCAGCATCGCGTTCACCGCCCTGGGCGGCGCGGTCAACCGGGTCTCCCCCACGGCGACCGCCTTCGTGCACCGCCGCTCGCGGATGCTCGCCCAGTACATCGCCTCATGGAGCCCCGGCACCCCGGGGACGGCCGCGCAGGCCTGGCTCACCGCGGCCCACGGCGCCCTGCGGCCGTACGCGTCCGGAGCGGCGTACCAGAACTACAGCGACGCCACGCTGACGGACTGGCGGACGGCCTACTACGGCGACGCCGCGGGCCGCCTGGCGAAGGTGAAGCAGCGGTACGACCCGGATCGGTTCTTCTCCTACGCGCAGGGCCTGTAGGCCCGGACCACGGGGCCCCGCCGCGGGCTCCAGGTCTCCGGGGCCGCTGGTACCGCGACCGGAAGGGCCCACCGGCTCGCGAGGCCCGGCAGACCTTTCCGGCAGCAGCCCTAAGCCGCCAGGTCCCGTTCCTCGGCCGAGGCCCGCTCCTCGCCGCGCGCGTCCGACAGCATCCGGCGCACCCCGGCGTCCCGCCGGCCACGGACGAGCCAGCCGCCCCAGCGCGTCCCCTCGACCGCCCGCAGCACGGGCGTGAGCAGCGCCATCGCGACCGGGGACAGCAGCAGCGCGACCGCCGTGCCGAGCGCGAACCCGCCGACCACGTCGGTCGGGTAGTGCACGCCCATGTACACCCGGCAGAACCCCTCCAGCAGCGCCAGAGCGATGCCCGCCAGACCGAACCGCCGGTCGGCCACGAACAGCGCCGCCGCCATCGCCATGGTGAGCGTCGCGTGGTCGCTCACGAACGAGAAGTCGGTCTTCCCCTGCACCAGGACGTCCAGCCCCTGATGGTCCAGGAAGGGGCGGCGCCGCTCCACGAAACCCCGGATCGGCACGTTCACCAGGACCGCGGCCCCGGCCGCCAGCGGTGCCCACACCAGCGCGGCCACGGACGAGGTGGCGTCCTCCCCGCCCCGCCGCCGCACGGACCACCAGCACCACACCACCAGCAGCACCATGGCCAGCAGCAGCCCGTACTCGCCGACGAACTCCATGAGGCGGTCGAACCAGTGGGGGGCGCCCTTGGCGAGGCCGTTGATGTCGTAGAGCAGGTCGACGTCGGGGTTCGACCCGGATTCGGCGAGTCCAGCCATCGTGCTGCGGCCCCTTCGTCGTGTCGTTCCGGGCGCACCCTGTGTGCGCCGCGCCTGCCACCCCCGTGGTCGTAGGTCCGCTTCGCCGTCGGCACGCGTGCGCGACGCGCGCTCCGTCCGACGTCCGCCGGTCTACGTCAACAGGAACGCACGGTCCCGTTTCATACGTTCCACACTCCACCGAAAGATCACGCAGACGTTACCGAAGAGAGACTCATCACCGCAGCTCAGGGGGCAGGTTCACACTCAGTTCACGCCCTGGCGGGGAGCGCTTTCGCGCCATCTTCGGTGACCCGGGTCGCACCGAAGTAGTCCGAGCCGTCGATCGGGTCGAACCGGATCACGGCCCCGGTGTACGGCGCGTCGATCATGTAGCCGCCGCCCACGTAGATGCCGACGTGATGAATGGCCCGCGAATCGGCCGGATCGTGCGAGAAGAAGACCAGGTCGCCCGGGAGCAGTTCGTCGCGCTGGGGGTGCGGCCCGGCGTTGTACTGGTCGTTGGCGACGCGCGGCAGGGTGATCCCCACACTCCGGTACGCGGCCTGCGTCAGCCCCGAGCAGTCGAACCGGCCGCCCTGCTCAGCGCTGCCCTCACCGCCCCACAGATAGGGCGTGCCGAGCTTGCTCTGGGCGTAGGAGATGGCCCCCGCCGCCTGCTGGGACGGATCGACCCGGGCGACGGGCGCGGCGAAGGTCTCCGCCAGCGTCGTGATCGTCTTCACGTAGTTCTGGGTCTCGGAGTACGGCGGTACGCCCCCGTACCGGATGACCGCGTCCGCCCCCGCGTTGTAGGCGGCCAGCATGTTGTGCGTGGCGTCCCCCGGCACGCTCCGCACGTACTTGGCGAGTTCGCAGTCGTAGGACGCGGCCGACGGGATCGCGTCATCGGGGTCCCACACGTCCCGCTTGCCGTCGCCGTTGCCGTCGACGCCGTGCGTGGCCCAGGTGCCGGGGATGAACTGCGCTATGCCCTCGGCCGCCGCCCCGCTCCGCGCGTTCGGGTTGAAGCCGCTCTCCTGGTACAACTGGGCGGCCAGCAAGGCCGGGTTGATCGCCGGGCAGAGGTTGCCCCACTTCTGCACGAGCGTGCTGTAGGCGGCCGGCACGGCGCCCTTCGCGAGCCCCACCGCGCCCCTGCCGACACCGCCCGCCAGGTTCCCGGCGACGAGGTACACCCCGACGACGAGCACCAGCACGAAGGCGAGCCCGGAACCGACAGCGGCGATGCCCACGACCCATGCCCTACGCACCGTCAACCACCCCTCGCCGCCCGGGAGTCCACCTCGGACAGTTTAGGGTCGCACCCCGCCTTCCCGGAGTGATCACACACGCCGGAATCAGGCCGAAAACAGACCTGCGCCGCATCCCGCCGGCGCCCCGGCCGCCACCGCCGCCCCTGCCGGCCGCCTCACCTCGGCCGCCCCAGCGGCCAGGGGCCGCGGCTCGCCGTTCACGGGTCGGCGGCGGCGTCCTTGTACAGCTCGGCGGCCTCGGCCCGGAAGGCGACGCTGTACGACGTGTCCGGCGTGGACCCGCCCATCTCATGGCCGCCGAGCACCCCGACGACCTCCCGGTCACCGTTGATCCACGGGCTGCCGCTGGTGCCGCTGGTGAACTCGGGGCAGTCGATGCGCTGCTGCGTACGGCTGTGCGAGCTGGGCTTGTTGGTACAGCTGATGGGCTCTTCCCGGGAGTCCGGATAGCCGGTGACGGTCACGGCGGTCGCCCCGGTCGCCACCCCGGCGACGAAGCGGTTGGCGCCGACGACGTCCTCGATGTTCTCCGTCCCGCCGTCCGCGCCGCGGCGCGGGGCGATCACGGCGAAGGCCAGGTCGCTGTCCTCGTCCTCGTCCTTGGACCAGCCGTCGGGCAGGAAGCGCTTCTTCACCTTCCACGTCCCGTACGGCGCCTTGCCGTCGCGGTACCCCGGCGCGAAGACGACGTCCGCGCCGTCGGCCAGGCAGTGGGCTGCGCTGAGGACGAGGTTCCCGTGGGGGCTGTGCACCACGGAGGCGGTGCAGAAGTGGTTGCCGCTGAGATGGTGCGCCTTGTCGGCGCCGAACAACGCGCCGACCCGCGCGCTCAGCGGAGTCACGGTGGTGACGGCAGTCACCCCCAACGGTCCTGGGCCGTCGTCGGCGGCCGCTACGGAGGCGGAGGTCACGGCGATCAGCATCAGACCCACGAACAGCGCCTGGTGCCGGGCGCGGGCACGGGGGCGTCCGTGACGTGCGGGGCTCGGGGTACCTGGGGTGCGCTTCATCAAGCACCACTGTGTCTCAAGAAGGTGAGAAACGGATCCCGACTTCACTGAGATTTTCCTGTGAAACCCCCGTTCACCGCACAGTCTGCCCCGCATCGCCCCCCTTGTCCCACCGCCCGATGCGCCCCGCGCGCGAGCGGGCGCGACTGACCGTCCCGCACCACTCGTGAGACCATCGACACGACCACTCACCCGACTGGCCGTCAGAAACCATGGCAGGGCGGAAAAGTGACAACGACAGAACCGCACCACAGGTTCCGGTCCGACCTCATTGCCCGGCGTGACCTGCTGTGATACACACAGTAACCATACGAACGAATCCCGCCGGCCAATGACGCCAAGTCGACATCCGCAGGCGGCATTGTCGGGGACAATGAGGCCTGACCTCCGCATGCCCGCAGGGGTCGCGGAACTACCCACCAGGGGCGGTGACTTACATGCTCTTTGCGGCCGGCAAGGGAGACATCAACACCATCATCGGCGGGATCGCTCCGGACTGGGGCCCCTTCGGCAGCCTGGGCAACGAGGCGAAGGTGATGATCGAGGTCGTGATGGCGGTGGCCATCCTGCTCTGCCTCGGCATCGCCGTCTGGGGCGCCGCGAAGCAGCGGATCGGCGCGACCGCGCTGCGCGACACCTTCAGCGCGGAACAGGGCAAGGGCCTGATCATCGCCGGCCTCACCGGGGTCTTCATCATCGGGTCCCTCGGCACGCTGTTCACCATCGTGTACGGCATGGCGGTGTAGACCGTGCGACCCATGTGACCGGCGCACCCCCGCGCATGCCGCGCACGGCGCCCCGTCCCTGCCGCCGGCCGGCCCCTCGGGGCGCGACCGGTGCCCCCGCCGCCCCCACCCGTCCACCGTGCCCACCGGCCGAGGTTGCGTTTCCCTGATGTCGAGTCACCACACCGCGCCCACGCGGGAACCAGCACGGCTACCGTCGAACTTCCACGCGTTCCGCCACGAGGTCGAGGTCAACGTCGAGGGGGCGTACCGAGCATGAGTCTCGGAGACGAGCACGGACACGGCGACATGGCGCGCTCCGACGACCCCTACGGCGGCGGGCAGACCCGCACCCGGCTCCCCGACCGGGCCGGCGACCCCTACGGCGGCGCCCGGCGCGGCGCCCGTTCGCCCTCACGCAGCCTGGTCACGGTGGTCGCCGTGGTCGTCCTCCTCATCGCCGCGATCGCCTTCGCCAACCGCGGGGGCGGCGGCTCCTCCGCGGCGGACTCCGCCGACGGCGGCACCGGGCCGAAGGCCGCGGCCACCGCCCCGACCGGCAAACACCCCGTGACGACGAAAACAGCAGGCCTCCCCTCCGGCTTCGCCCACGACCAGCAGGGGGCACAGAGCGCGGCGGCGAACTACTCGGTGGCCCTGGGCTCCGCGGAGATGTTCAACACCGAGGCCCGACACCGGATCGTGAACACGGTGTACGCCCCGGATGTCGCCGCCCGCCGCCAGACGGACCTGGACAACGCTTACTCGAACGAGAAGTTCCTCGCCAGCATCGGGCTCGACAAGAAGGGCTCCGCACCCGCCGGGCAGACATTCGTCTCCCGCGTGGCGCCGGTAGGCACCAAGATCACCTCACTGAGCGGCGACGGCGCGAGCGTCGAGGTCTGGTACACGTCGCTCTTCGGCCTGTCCGGCCAGGCGTCGACCAACCCCGTCAGTGAGAGCTGGTACACCACGACGTACCGGCTCACCTGGGTCGACAACGACTGGAAGGTCACCGACTTCCAGCAGAAGGACGGCCCCGTCCCGGTCGGACGCGACCAGCGGGCCTCCACCGCCGACGACATGACGAAGGCCGTCGAGGAGTACGGAGGCTTCACGTATGCGCGCTAACCACCGCTTCCTGAAGGTGACGGCTGCCGCCACCGCCGTACAGACCGGCTTGGTGCTGCTGGCCGCGAACGCCCTCGCAGCGCCGCCTTCGCCCAGCAGCACCCCGTCGGCGCCGCGCAGCAGTGATCCGTGCGATCTGATCCGCGGGCCCGCCAAGGACTACTGCGAAAAGGGCAGCAGCGGCACCTCGAAGTCCAACGGCCTCACCACCGACCCCACCTCCCCCCTCGACCCCCTCTCCTCCCTGGCCAAAGGCTGTGCCGACGCCGCCTCCTGGACCGTCAAGCAGCTCAGCAAGGCCGTGAAGGAGACCGCCACGGTCGACTTCACCAACCAGAAGTTCCTCCAGCAGTACGCCCTCGTCTTCGCGGCCTCCGCCATCCTCACGCTCCTGCTGTGGCTGCTGGCCGTCGCCAAGCGGGCCGTGCGCGGCGTGCCGCTGTCCACCGCGCTCTCGGAAGCGGTCGGCTTCCTCTGGCTGACGGTGCTCGCCTCCGCCTTCACCCCGCTGATCCTCTACACGGTCGTCTCCGCGACCGACAGCGTCAGCGACGTCCTCGCCAAGGCGACGGGTGACCAGACCGGCACGTTCTTCGGCACGTTCGCCGGCGCGCTGGACAAGGGCACGGACATCGGCGGCGGTCCGATCATGCTGATCCTGGTGTCGCTCGTCTCGATCCTCGCCGCCGGCGTGCTCTACCTGGAGCTGTTCCTCAGGGCGATCCTGCTCTACGTCGGCGCCCTGCTCGGCGTCGTCGTCTACTCCGGGCTCGTCGACAAGAACCTGTGGGGCCACGTCCGCCGCTGGGCGGGCATCATGATCTCCGTGATCCTGGTCAAGCCGGTGATCGTCATCGTGCTCGGCCTCGCCAGCGCGCTCTCCTCGGACGACGGCCCGGACGCGCTCGCCGCCGTCGTCTCCGGCCTCGCCATCATCCTGCTCGCGATCTTCGCCAGCGCGATGATCTACCGCTTCGTCCCCGGCTTCGGCGACGAGATCGCCGCCGGCCGCAACAACCGCATCATGCAGGGCGCCGAGGGCAAGGCCGCGGCCGTCATCAGCTCCCCGGCGACCCTGGTCGCCCAGGGCATCAAGACCCACAGCACCCGGGCCGACAGCAACGGCGCGGCGGGCGGCGGCGCCTCCGCCGCCCGCCCGGCCAACCCGGCCTCCGGCGGCGTCGCCGCGCACAGCGCGCGCGCCGCGGACAACGGCGGCTCCGTCCCCTCCGCCACCCCCGCTCCCCGGGCCCCCAGCCCGGTGAACACCCCCCACGCCAGCAGCACCCGCAACAGCAGTACCAACCGCACGGGAGGTGAAGGGCGTTGACGACCGAGTCCCACGTGTCCCCCGCGGTCACGCCCCGCCGTACATATCTGATCGGCCGGGCCCGGCCGAACGCCATCGTCGGCCGCAACCGCGAGACCGGCGAGATCGCGCTGATCGTCGTCGGCGCGGCCATCGGCATGATGTGCGGGCTCCTCGTCCCGGTGCTGTCCCTGCGCATCGTCCTGCTGGCCGGCTTCCCGCTGCTGGCCCTGGCCGCCGTCTACGTGCCCTACCGGCACCGGACCTTCTACAAGTGGTTCGAGATCAACCGCAGCTTCAAGCGCACCGTCAAACGCGGCGCCGCCTACCGCTCCGGCGTCATGGAGGCCGGCACCCGCACCGACGGCCGCGAGATCGAGATCGGCCCGCCGCCCGGCATCGGCCGGATCACCTGGCTCGCGGCGCCGTTCGGCCCGGACGAGATCGCCGTCCTGCTGCACGCCGACCGCAAGACCGTCACCGCCGCCATCGAGATCGAGGGCCCCGGCGTCGGCCTGCGCGACTCCGAGGACCAGGAAGCCCTGGTCGACCGGTTCGGCACCCTGCTCAAGCACGTGGCCAACGGCGACGGCTTCGTCACCCGCCTGCAGATGCTCGCCCGCACCCTGCCCGCCGACCCCGACGCCCACGCCAAGGACGTCACCCAGCGCGGGGACGAACGGTCCCCGCAGTGGCTGCGGCAGTCCTACGACCAGCTCCAGTCCATGGTCTCCACCAGCAGCGAGCAGCACCGCGCCTACCTCGTCGCCTGCATGCACTTCACCCGCGAACTGGGCGCCGAGGCCCACGCGATGGCCCGCGCCGCCCGCCCTCGCTCTGGCCGCAAGCTCGACCGGGACGCCGGGCTCGCCGTCGTCATGGCCCGCGAGCTGACCGACATCTGCTCCCGGCTCCAGGAGGCCGACATCCGCGTGCGCCAGCCGCTCGGCCAGGGCCGGCTCGCCTCGCTGATCCACTCCATGTACGACCCGGACCACCCGATCGACCACATCCAGGCGATGACCCAGCGCAACGCCTGGCCGGCCGAACTGGACGCCATGGAGCCGACGTTCCTCCAGGCCAAGACCCGCGAGTCCGCCACCCGCGAACCCTGGTGCCACGCCACCGCCTGGGTCAAGGAGTGGCCGATGACCCCGGTCGGCGTCAACTTCCTGGCCCCGCTGCTCGTCCACACCCCGGACGTCATCCGCACCGTCGCCGTCACCATGGACCTCGAACCCACCGAGGTCGCCATCGAACGCATGCTGACCGAGAAGACCAACGACGTCGCCGAGGCAAGCCGCGCCGCCAAGATGAACCGCACCGTGGACCCGCGCGACGTCCAGGCCCACCACCGCCTCGACCAGCGCGGCGAGGACCTCGCCAGCGGCGCGGCCGGCGTCAACCTCGTCGGCTACATCACCGTCTCCTCCCGCACCCCCGAGGCCCTGGCCCGCGACAAGCGCACCATCCGCGCCTCGGCCGGAAAGTCGTACCTGAAACTGGAGTGGTGCGACCGCGAGCACCACCGCGCCTTCGTGAACACGCTCCCGTTCGCCACCGGAATCCGACGGTAGGGGCTGATGCTCTGATGCGGGACCCGCTGACCGCACTCACGGACGCCTTCACGGCCTTCCTGTTCGGGAAGGTCGAGACGACCCGGCTTCCGGTGCGCACCTCCACGGGCCAGGCCCAGGCGGTCTACCTCCCCACGGCCGCGCCCGGCCTCGGCGACTCGGGCGTCATCATCGGCCGCGAGGTGTACTCCGGGAAGGGCTACATCTACGACCCCTTCCAGCTGTACGGCCAGCAGCTCCCCGCCCCGCACTGGCTGGTCCTCGGCGAGTCCGGCAACGGCAAGTCCGCCCTGGAGAAGACGTACGTCCTGCGCCAGCTCCGCTTCCGCGACCGCCAGGTCGTCGTCCTGGACGCCCAGGGCGAGGACGGCGTCGGCGAGTGGAACCTCATCGCCGAGGAGCTGGGGATAACTCCCATCCGCCTCGACCCGACGGCCGCCCTCAACCACGGCATCCGCCTCAACCCCCTGGACCCGTCGATCACCACGACCGGCCAGCTCGCGCTGCTGCGCACCATCATCGAGGTCGCGATGGGCCACGGCCTGGACGAGCGCTCCGGCTTCGCGCTCAAGGTCGCGCACGCCTACGTCAACGAGACGATCGTCCAGCGCCAGCCGGTCCTGTCCGACATCGTCGAGCAGCTCCGCCACCCCGAACCGGAGTCCGCGGAGGCGATGAACGTCGCCATAGACGACGTCCGCGCCTGGGGCCTGGACGTCGCCCTGGTCCTGGACCGCCTGGTCGACGGCGACCTGCGCGGCATGTTCGACGGCCCCACCACGGTCGGCATCGACCTCGACGCCCCCCTGATCGTCTTCGACCTGTCCCACATCGACCGCAACTCCATCGCCATGCCCATCCTCATGGCGATCGTCGGCGTGTGGCTGGAACACACCTGGATCCGCCCCGACCGCAAGAAGCGCATCTTCCTGGTCGAAGAGGCCTGGCACATCATCAACAGCCCATTCGTCGCCCAACTGTTCCAGCGGCTGCTGAAGTTCGGACGCCGGCTCGGTCTGTCGTTCGTCGCCGTCGTCCACCACCTGTCCGACGTGGTCGACGGCGCGGCGGCGAAGGAGGCCGCGGCCATCCTGAAGATGGCCTCCACCAGGACCATCTACGCCCAGAAGGCCGACGAGGCGCGCGCGACGGGCCGGGTGCTCGGGCTGCCCCGGTGGGCGGTGGAGATCATCCCCACGCTCACCCCGGGCATCGCCGTGTGGGACGTCAACGGCAACGTCCAGGTCGTCAAACACCTGATCACCGAGACGGAACGGCCCCTGGTCTTCACCGACCGGGCCATGACCGAGTCCTCCCACGACCACTTCGCCGCCGACGACGCCCTGCGCGCCGCCGAACTGGAGGCCGAGCAGCGGGCGGCCGCCTTCGTGGAACAGCACGTCCCCGACCTGGGCGGCTCCTCCGAGTCGACGGTGGCGTAGGAGAGGCGGGGCACCGTGAGACCCGACGACCACGACCGCGGAAAGGGCCGGGGGCAGGGCGGCATCCCGGACGGCCTGCTGATCGGCCTGCTCGCCTTCCTCCTCGGCATGACCGTGCTGGTGTGGACGGCTACCGGCCTGGCCGGCCTGTTCACGCACGGCTCCTGGCCGTCGGGCGTCACCTTCACCCATACGCCCGTGGCCATGCGCCATCTCATCGGCCGGCCGCACGACATCCCGGGCGCCTGGTCCGACACCCCGCCGGGCAGCCTCTCCGGCTACGGGCTGTTCTGGGGCCTGTTCATCGGCCAGCTGATGGTGTTGTTCGTGCTGACCGTGTTCGTCCTGGGCACCACGGCGAGATGGCGGGCGGGACGCGCACGCAGGCGGGAAGAGGCCGCGGCGGCCCGCGCCCGCGCGCCCCACCCCGCCGCGACCGCCCCACAGGACAGCCCCGCGCAGGCCCCCCACGAGGTGCCGGCCCAGCGGGCGCCCTACGATCCCCACCAACAGCCGGCCGCCGCGCCACCGGCCCAGCCGCCCCAGCACACGGTTCCGGAGCCGCACATCCCGGCCGCACCGGCCGCGCCGCTCCGCCCGGCCGCCCCCGCCGCCTCCACAGCGCCCGTCGCGGTCCCGGCAGGTCCCCAGGGACCACAGCCGCTGCCGGACGCCCCGCGGCCCACGCTCGTCGTAGCCCCCAAGGAGAGCCGACGGCCGACCGCCTCCCAGGCGATCCTCGACGCCGCCGGGCCCACGCTCGTCGTCACCTCAGACCCCGCCCTCTGGCAGGACACCAAGGACACCCGGGCGAAACTGGGCCCGGTACTCCTCTACGACCCCGCGCACCTGTGCGACACACCGGCCCGCCTGCACTGGTCCCCCGTCAGCGGCTGCGCCGACAAGGAGACGGCGGTGGCACGGGCCGGTGCCCTCCTCGCCCCGGTCCGCCCCACCGCCAGGATCGACCAGGCGGTGAACGACACCGCGCGGACGCTGCTGCGCAGCTACCTGCACGCCGCCGCCGTCGACGGCCGCACCATCCGGCACGTCCACCGCTGGTCGCAGGGCACCCAACTCCAGGACGCGGTCCGGATCCTGCGGACCAACCCCAAGGCGGCCCCGGGGTCGGCGGGCGAACTGGAAGCCGCGCTCACCGCGCACCCCGAGCGACGCGACATCGCCCAGGAGTTGACCGGCCGCGCGCTCGCCTCCCTCTTCACGGTGAACATCCGGGAGGCCTGCACCCCGCACCGAAATGATGCCGTCGCCTTGGATTCCTTCGTCAATGAAGGGGGAACGCTTTACGTGGTGGGGGAATCCATCGAGGATCCCCGCACCAACCCGGGCGCGATGCCCCTCCTGACGGCACTTGCCGCAAGCGTGGTCGAGCACGGCCGGCGCATGGCCGAACGGTCATCCTCCGGTCGGCTCGACCCACCACTCACGCTCGTCCTCGACGACGTGGCGGCCGTCGCCCCGCTCCCCCAGCTCCCCGAGCTGCTGACCGGCGGCGCCGACCGGGGCCTGCCGACGCTGGCCCTGCTCCGCTCCCGCGAACAGGCCCGCGCCCGCTGGCCGCACGACGAACTCCCCGCCTGACCGTCACGGCCGTAGGAGAACGTCACGGGCGTACGTACGAGAACGTCACGGGCGTACGAGGACGTACTCCAGCTCGTTCGCCTCGGGATCGGCCGTCAGCGGCACGGTCACCCCGCTCGGCAGGAAGCCGACCCGGCGGTAGAAGCGCTGGGCCCGGCCGTTGTCCTCGTGGACGATCAGCCGCACCCGTTCCGCGCCGATCTCCCAGGCCCAGCGCAGCGCCTCGTCGAACAGCACCTCGGTGAGCCCGCACCCCCGGTGTTCCGGCCGCACGTACACCCCCACGACATGCCCCTGCCGCCGCTCCACCGGCGACCCGGCCCAGTCGGTCGTGCCGGCCTCCTCCACGAGCACGGTGACGGACCCGACCCACATCCCGTCCGGGTCCTCCGCGATGAACTGCCGTGCTCCAGCGGCGCCTTCGGCGGCCCCGATCGCCCGCTCCTGCCAGAAGGAGTCCGGCTTGGCCGCAGCGGCCTCGTACGTCTCCAGGAACGCCAGGTGGGCCACCGGGTCCCGCAACGCCTGGAGCCGCAGCGCGCGCACGGCGGACCACTCCTCGGCGCGTATGGCGCGGACCAGGTACTTCTCATCGTGCTTCGCGACACTGTCGGGGCTGCTCATGGGGCCACGGTAATGCAGGAAAAAGAAAAGGCCCACACCATTTCGGTGTGGGCCTTTTCTGAATGATTGTTCGGCGGTGTCCTACTCTCCCACAGGGTCCCCCCTGCAGTACCATCGGCGCTGTAAGGCTTAGCTTCCGGGTTCGGAATGTAACCGGGCGT